>CAZASJ010000057.1:0-19270 GCA_964487735.1 uncultured Bacteroidales bacterium
ATTTGGCAAGTTGTCGTACGAGGAGGAAATACGCGGCATAAGGGAAAGAAACGATTCACTTGTATATGCATCTGACGGGAGTTTGATGGGCAAGTATTTCAGGATCAATCGTGAGAGCATTGATAATGAATCCATGTCGCTTCATGTCCGCCATGCACTCATAGCCACCGAGGATAACAGATTTTTCGAACACCATGGTATCGATTTGATCGGTCTGGGCAGGGTATTCATCAAATCGATTTTAATGGGTGACCTGGACCAGGGTGGAGGAAGTACAATCAGCCAGCAGCTCGCTAAGAACCTGTTTAAAAGAAAGGATTACGGATTTTTGTCTCTACCCATCAACAAGATACGTGAGATGTTCATTGCTTCCGAGCTGGAAAATACTTTTTCCAAAGAAGACATCCTAACTCTTTACCTAAACACTGTGTCGTTTGGTGAAAATGTATATGGAATTGAGGCAGCAGCCTGGCGTTTTTTTGGGAAGCCCTCGACAGAACTAAACATTTCCGAGTCAGCCACCCTGATTGGTATGCTGGCCGCCAACACCTTATATAACCCCAGGTTGCACCCTGAGAATGCATTGGATAGAAGGAATATTGTGTTCAGCAGGATGCATACGCAGGGATTTATCTCCGCGGAGGAAGCTGAAAAGTTAATACTAAAGCCCATCACCCTTGACTACCGGCTTATGGATCATAATAACGGGACAGCTCCCTATTTCAGGGATTTTGTCAGGATCAGGGCAGAAAGAATCCTGGGCGACGAGTATGACCTTGAAACTGACGGGCTGCGCATATTTACCACCATCAATCCTGATCTTCAATCATATGCTGAAGCAGCTATTGAAAAGCATATGAAAAAGCTTCAGGATGAGTTTGGACGTCACTGGAAAGATCGTGAGCCCTGGGAAAGCAATCCAGCCATATTTGATGAGAAACTTAAACAAACAGAAGCATACCAAAAGCTACAGGCCTCCGGCATGCCCCATAACGAGATACTGGTATCGCTTTCTGTTGAACACAAAAGGGATATCCTTACTCATAATGGTGAAGTAGTATTAGATATTAGCACCATTGACTCTCTGAAGCATTATATGAGTCTCCTCAATACCGGTTTTCTTGCCATGGATGCCACAAACGGTGCTGTGCTGGCCTGGGTTGGCGGAATCAACTTCCAGTACCTTCCTTATGACCACGTGATCTCCAAACGTCAGGCAGGATCTACATTCAAGCCATTCGTGTATGCAACTGCACTTGAGCAAGGCCTGGAACCATGTCATATATTTATCAATGAAAAGCGTGTGTACGACGAATTTGACGGATGGTCGCCGGGCAATTCCAACGGACAATACGAAGGCTTCTATAGCATGAAAGGAGGTCTGATGCATTCAGTAAACACCATCACCGCCGCTGTTATAGCAGAAACAGGCCCTGCCAGTGTAATCGAGCTTGCCCACGCTATGGGGGTGCGATCCGAACTCCCGGAGGTAGCATCCATTGCCCTGGGAACAGCTGATGTCTCTTTGCTGGAGATGGTCACCGCTTATACAGGCTTTGCGAATAATGGAATACCCCAGATGCCGTACTTCATAACCAGGATTGAAAGTAGTGATGGCAAGGTCATCTACAGTATAGAAAAAGCAGCAGAACTGGAAGCAGCTTTCAGCCTGGAGACAGGCATGATCATGAACAGTATGCTGCAAGCCGTAGTTGACAGCGGTACGGCATCGTCAGCCAGAAGGGTTTACGGCCTGAAATCAGACCTGGCAGGGAAAACCGGAACAACCCAAAACAATGCTGATGGCTGGTTTATAGGCTATTCGCCAAAGTTTGTGGCCGGTGTCTGGGTGGGGGCGGAAAGCCCGGCTGTTCATTTCAGGACTACAGCTCTGGGTTCAGGCTCGTACATGGCATTGCCAATTTTTGCAATTGCGGTAAAGAAGATGGAATCCGATGCAAAACTGAAATCGGAATACCTCGTAAATTTTCCACCTATAAACGATACAATTACAGCCCTAATGGATTGTCCTGCCTATTCAAGGAAGATCCCTGTGGAACATCTTAGCCGTAGAGAAACCAGGGAATTCAAGAGAGAGCTCAGAAATAGGGAAGAAACAGGACAGGAGAAAGAAAAACCCGGATTTTTTAAGAAGATTGGTAACTTTTTCAAGAGAAAGAAGAATTAGCTTATGGGCTGAATACCTCCCAGGTTTCTCGACCAGAATCCGCGTTTTTAATGGAAACCCCTTTTTGGTTTTGAGGAAATAGAATTATCTTTTCAATCCCAAAATGAGTTTTGAGTTTTGAGTGTTGGGTTTTGAGTTATTTAAGATTTGGGATTAATTTGAATTTTGTTTTTTGAAATTTGGAATTTAAAATGTTCGGGCTGTGGCCCTTCGACCGGCTCAGGACAGGCTCCGTTGATCAGCATTCTTTAATTAAAAATTATAAATAATTTGGATTTTGTTTTTTGAAATTTGGAGTTTATAATGTTCGGGCTGTGGTGCAGTTAATCATTGCTTTTCTAAAGTACATTAAATCAGCTCAGTAGCTTTCTTTTATTAAAACATTTATAGCATTCTTAAAGCATTTTTGGATTTTTTCTTGGCTAAATTTATCACGACCAACATATTTTGATCGACAATATTTATTACCTTTAAGACACTTTAAAAAGCTTCATAAAAAGACTTTTTATCCCTAACCTTATTCTAAAATAGTATAAAATGAAAAAATCAGCAGTCGTATTTGCATTATTTCTGTTTGTTAACCTTGTTTTTATTATTCAGCTTAGTGCCCAGGGTCCGTTGCTCAGGTTTCCAGATATTCATGGAGACCTGGTCGTATTTGTTCATGGAGAAGATATCTGGTCAGTACCATCTGAAGGGGGTGTGGCAACCCGCCTGACGATCCATGATGGAGAAGAGCGATTTCCAAGGTTTTCCCCTGACGGGAATCTGATCGCTTTTACAGGATATTATGATGGGAATCCGGATGTATATGTAATGAACAAATATGGAGGAGAGATAACAAGAGTTACGTATCACCCGGGCTATGACGAGGTGATAGGATGGCATCCTGGGAAGAACAAAATTATTTTCTCAGCTTCCCGCAGTGATTATCCCGGGTATTCGGAATTGTTTCTTATATCTCCTGATGGAACCGGATTGGAAAAGCTGATATTGCATGAAGCAGCACGAGGCAGTTTTTCACCTGATGGGACAATGATTGCCTATAATAAAGTGTCACGTGAAAACCGAACCTGGAAAAGATATAAAGGGGGAACAGCCCAGGATGTATATGTCTATAATCTTGTGACGGATGAAGAGAGGAACATCAGTAATTTTGACGGAACAGACCGCATGCCAATGTGGATCAATAATAAAATATATTTCACATCGGACAGGGACGGCTTGCTGAATATATTCTCTGCCGATCCAATTTCGGGAAATATAAAAAAGATCACCAACCACCAGGATTACGACGTAAGACGTCCTGATTTTGGAGGAGAAAAAATAATCTATGAACTGGGTGGCGAGTTAATGGTGCTGGATATTAGCACGGAGACGACCAGGAAATTAAATGTCGAGATTAAGACGGATATGCCTGAAGCAAGACCTTACCTGAAAGAGGTCAAGGAGGATATTACCGGTTTTGATAGTTCCCCGGCAGGTAACAGGCTTGTAATTGAAGCTCGGGGAGAATTATTCAGTGTGCCTGGTAAGAATGGCCCTACCCGTAATTTAACCAATAGTTCGGGGGCAAGAGATAAAAACCCGGCATGGTCGCCCGATGGGAAATATATCGCCTATATTTCCGATGAGTCAGGGGAATATAATGTATACATCATTGATCAAATGGGGGAAAAAGATGCCATTAAATTAACTGATTTTAAGAATGGATATAGACATACACTACGATGGTCTCCGGATTCTAAGAAAATTGCTTTCACAGATCAAACATTATCCCTGAATATTCTGGATGTGGAATCGAAAAAACTCAAAACCATTGATAAAGCCTATTTTGAAAATATCGATGTTTCTATTGATGTGAAGCCCATTTACGATTTCAACTGGTCGCCCGACGGCCGCTATATTGCCTATTCCAAAATGGATGAAGACCTGGTAAATAAAGTGTATATTTATTCTTTTCCGGATGAAACAATTCATCTTGTGAGTACTATCTTCAATGATTTTCATCCTGTATTTTCCAGGGATGGCCATTATTTGTTCTTCATATCAAACCGTAGGTTTAGTCCGACACTTTGTGACTTTGAATGGGAAATGGTATATAAGAAAACCAGCGGTATTTATTGCCTCACTTTGCAAAAAGATGGTGAACCGTTTATTAAGTTAATAAGTGATGAAGTATCATTGGAAGAAGAGAAGGGAGCTGAACCAAAGGAGAGTGAAGAAAGAATAGTAACAATCGATTGGAACGGTTTAAGTGAACGTATAGAAGCACTTCCACTGGAGAGAGGAAACTACCGCTACCTGGCAGTAAATGATCATGCGCTGTTCTACTTAAATAAAGATGAAGGTGATTTTAACCGGTTTGAATACAGGGTGCCAAGATCTATGGATTTATACAGCTTCTGTTTCGATACGCAAAAAGAGAATAAAGTCCTTGAAGGAATTAACGCTTATAAACTATCATTTGATGGCAATAAAATAGTTTACAAAAAAGGAAACAATGTTGGCATTATTAATTCAAAGGAAGTCGATTCGAAAGGTGACAATTTGAATCTGGCAGATCTGAAAATGTGGTATGACCCACAGGCCGAATGGAAACAGATATTTAATGAAGCATGGCGGCTTGAGCGGGATTATTTTTACGAGCCGGGCATGCATGGCCTGGATTGGGATCAAATGATGGAGAAATATGGTAAGATGATGGAAAAGGCCTCCTGCCGGCAGGATGTTCAATTTATCATCGGTGAGTTAATAGGTGAGCTGAACACCTCACATACCTATATTTTCGGAGGTGATCGAAAACGGAAAGCTGACAGGATCAATGTAGGTTTGTTAGGTGCCACTTATAGTGCTGACCAGAATAACAATCGATATCAATTTGAGAAGATATATCAAACAGCAGACTGGTCAAGGGACATCTATCCTCCATTAACAAAGCCGGGAATAGATGTGAATGAAGGGGATTATCTCTTAAAAGTGAACGACAAAGAAGTCAGTACGGATAAAAATATTTATAGTTATTTCCTGGATCTGGCGGACAAGCAAATTACGATTACTGTAAATGACAAACCTTCGCTTGATGGGGCTAAAGAATATGTCGTCAAAGCACTGGCAGATGAATCGATATTACGGTACCAGAATTGGGTGGAGACAAACAGAAAAACAGTGGAAGAAGCCTCCGACGGTCAGATTGGTTATTTACATTTCCCTGACACATACTTGGGTTCTGCAACGGAATTTGGTAAATATTTCTACTCACAGACCCGTAAAAAAGGACTAATTATCGATGGTAGGTTCAATGGTGGCGGGCTTGATCCGGTCATCTTTTTTAATCGCCTCAACCAAGCTCCCCACTCCTATTGGACAAGAAGGTATTCTCACGATCAAACCAGCCCCGTTTATGGAGTAAATGCACATATGGTTTGCCTGACCAACAGGCAGGCTGGTTCTGGTGGCGATGAATTTCCGCAGGAATTTCAGCAATTTAATATGGGTCCGGTTATCGGAACCCGGACATGGGGTGGACTGGTTGGTGTTTCGATGTTTATTCCGCTAATAGATGGCGGCGGGCTTACAGCCCCTGATTACAGGATCTACGATGTTGATGGAAGTTGGATTGTAGAAAATGAGGGTGTTACTCCAGATATTATTGTGGAATTAACACCTAAAGAGGTTGCAGCGGGATATGATGCTCAATTGATGAAGGGGGTAGAAGTATTAATAAAAAAGATAAAAGAAGACCCCAGGCCATGGCCACAGCATGAGCCCTTTCCGGAAAATAATCAGGAATAAGCTATTTGGATTTCGGCCTTTGACCACTGGTCAAAGGCCTTTAACTTCATACATCAAAGTTATTTCCAGGCTTCTGACTTTGAACATTGTAATATTCAATATTGCACATACAATTTCAAATTGAAAACACAGAATTGGCTTCGCCGAGCTCCGCTTCGCTCCGGTTCAGAATTGACAATATTTAAAGGCCATTCCAACGCACTGTTTTCAATGGCTTGTGTTTGATGTGTTCAAAAAATGAGAGAATGCATCATTCCAACTCGTGTTCTTATGCATATAAATATTCAAGTTCGTATTTAGATGGTGTATTTAGTGTAAAACGTATTGATATTCCAGTTTCTTTTGGGATTAATTTTCTTCTAGTCACAAGTCGAATTGCTGCTGGTCTTCGGGTTTTCATAAGCGCAGTTCCATCATTTGCGATTGGTGTTGGAGGGAATGATTTAAATATTTCGATGGATAAAATAAATACATTCAATTTCTACTGTCAGCTTGCTGCAGGAGTTGACATTACATTTATTTATATCGAACTTGGATTTAATGACGGATTTAATGAACTGTTTCAGAATTATTCACCATCAAATCCTTATCAGGCCTATCTAAACCTGGGATTTAGATTTTAAAACAAGCTTACACTTTCATCCCAGCTTTTCTTAAGCCTTTCAGCATTAATGCTAAAAGATCATCTTCTTTGATAAACCTGGTGAGAAGGTATTCAGCTTTTTCTTCAAAATCGGGTTTGAGTTGTTTTAACAGGGCAAAATCATGCTTTGCTTCATCCAGCCTGTTCAATTGTCCGTATACTGCAATTCGCTGCATTGGTGCCCAAAAAAGCGTTGAACTGTTATATTTTTTCAGTTCCTCAAGAGCGTTTTCGTACTCATTTTTTCGATAATAATACAATGCAGTAACTGCATAATAATGAACAGGAAAGCTGATATTTGTCTTCATTACCCTGTCCAGAATTTCCTTGCCACGTTCCCAATCTCCATAAAGTGCAAGATAAAAACCTAACACCCCTAATCTCATTGAAAGTCTGGGATTTTGAGAAAGACAAATTTCAACTTCCTGAAAAAAGCGGTCCTTTTTATTTGAAGCGAAGCAAATCGCTGCGTAAATACAGCGAACAAACAAATTATTTGAATCCAGGCTTAGAGCCTTTTCAGCCAATACGATCATACTTTCATATGCACCATCGGCATTTGGGAAATCAAGCAGGTAACGATTTCCATAAAGACTGGCAAGCATAGCATGGGCTATTCCTGAACCCGGATCCATCTTAATTGCCAGTTCCAGACTTTTAAATGCTTCTTGCGCAGCATCAATTGTTTGAGATGCTTCAAAATAGTGAAACCTGGAAATTGCATAAAATGTATTCAGTTTTTGAGGTTTTGCATGCGTTAATTCGCTTGTCAATCTTTGTATAATAATACCATATTCACTTCCCAGCACACTCGAAATTTCACTAATTGTATTTTCCAGTATTTCATTCAGATTGTTTCCAGATAATTCCAGTAGATACTTTTCCGCCCAAATTTGCTTGCCTTTTTTATTATCGATTAGCCTTACCAACACTTTAATATTTTTAACTGCCAGTTGAACACTTCCTTCGACAATAAATCTGATCCCTTTCTTTTTTAGGTAGGAGCGTATTTCAATATCTGAAATATGACTCTCCGAAAAAGGGACGCTTTCATAAACTGTAAGGTCCTCAAATTTTGTAAGCTCAACTGATAATTCCTCGGCAAAGCCAAGTCCAAAATAATCTTTATCAGGATCTCCAGAAATGTTTTTGAACGGAATTACCGCAACTGAAGGTTCGGTAGTTGGTTGATTGTTTTTTGGTCGAAAATTATTCTCCTTAACAGTGTTATCAATATTAGCTATAAAATCAGGCGCATATTGTCCTTTGGGTATTTCAATCCTTATCGTATCATTTTTACCTGTTTCCAGATAATATAACCTCAATGCTCTTCTTAATCTTCCGGCATGAATTCTGACCACAGGGTCTTTATCCGGATCAAAATCTTCTTCTTTACCCAATGCTTCGGTGCCGATCGTATAACCTTTTAATCTTTCTTCTCTTCCGGCAAGTTTTTCTACAACTAAGTACTCTAACAGGCTGCAAAGAATTGTTTTATTGACAAGTTCATCGCTTAAACAAAGCTTTTTCATTTGTTTGGTAATAGCCTCTTTTGAAAATTCTTTGGTATTCATCCAGGCTTAAATCATTAAATGATGGTTAACAAATATAGATATTTACTCGGTATTTTACTGTAAAATACTGTAATTATCTTGTATAAAGGGCTATAGCCAAAGTATCTTTATTGTTCAATTTTCATACTCGTGTTCGATCGTTGAAAGCTAATTGCTATAAAATACTCGATGACAAATTCTGATAAACTTCTGGATAGGATCCTTTTGGAATTCCCTGAAAATAAGAGAGAAATAACAACTCTTTTCAATAAAAGTGTCGATTTTATCGAAGTCTGTGAAGATTATATTGTTTGCATGAACTCAATTCATGAACTTAAAAAAATGGGAAATATAGCGGATGAAAAAAGAATCATGGAGCTTGATGCAGTATTTATTGAATTAAGAGAAGAATTATTATCAATGATTTAACAAAAAACTATAAAAACTATAAAACAAAAATAACACATTCAGCATGAAAAAACTCTTACTAATCACAGCTGGTTTACTTTTCTTCTTAAGCATATTAAATGCACAGGATGAAGCAGAGGATCTTTCAAAACAAGCCGCGAATCCCCTTGCTGACCTGATGAGTTTCCCGTTTCAGAATAACCTGAATATGAATTATGGCGAATACAACCGTAATGTGAATATATTAAATATTCAGCCGGTAATCCCTCTTTTTGGTGGCAAATTAATCACCCGAACAATTTTCCCTATCGTCTACATTCCGGATTATAGTAGTGAAAGTGGAAAACTTTCTTCAGGATTGAGCGATATAGTATTTACTGCGTTTTATGTTCCTAAAAGTAAAGGCTTATTGTGGGGATTTGGTCCTGTTTTTGAATTGCCAACCGGAGGGAGCATCCGGGGCACGCAAAAGTGGAGTGTCGGACCGTCACTTGTAGTAATGGCTCAACCTGGCGAATGGACATTTGGAGTACTCATAAATAATGTGTGGTCATTTGCCGGTAAGTCAGATCGTGATGATGTAAATCATATGTTGTTGAATCTATTTGCTACATACCAGTTAGGGAAAGGCTGGTATGTAAACAGTTCGCCTATAATCACTGCCGACTGGACAGCCGAATCCGGAGACCAATGGATAGTTCCCCTGGGTGCTGGTGGCGGAAAACTGATATTGCTTGGCGGGAAACTTCCTTTAAATCTGCAAACACAATTGTACTACAATGTCGTGCGACCTGATTTTGGACCGGAGTGGCAGTGGAGGGTACAAGCACAAATTCTTCTTCCAACAAGTATTTTTAAAAAAACAAAATAACACATGGAGTTTTGACAATGGGGTTGTAGTTCAACACCTAAGGTTCAATGCTTATGATTTAATAAAACATAAAAAATGAATACGATGAAAAGAATACTATTAATTTGTGGACTTGCCTTATTTCTTACATCATGTCAGCAAGAGACAGCCATTAAAGAAAAAGAGAACGTTCAAACGTACAAAATGACCACCGAAATCCCGGCAGGTATTCTCACTCCCGACAAGGTGGAAACAAGTATTGGAACATTGGAATATTTCGACGGAGTTCCTTCCAAAGAAACATCAGAAAATGTATATGACTACTTAGACAAAATGCGTGGCGTTGATGCTTTCATGAAAGGCATACCTGGCGCTTCAGTAAGAGGCTTGATAATAGGTTTAGAAGAAGCCGGAGTAAATCAATACAATAAAGTAGGGATTACAAAGTCATTGCTAGATTCAAAATCGCTACTCTTAACGGCAAACACCTCTACCATTTACATTACTCCCTATCTTGATGTGAAAGAAGATGGACCCATCGTTATGGAAACTCCTCCCGGCATGCTGGGTGCATTTAATGATGCATGGTTTCGTTACATTGCTGATATTGGACCCTTTGGCGAAGACAAAGGTCAAGGCGGAAAATATTTAATACTTCCTCTAGGCTATGAGGGAGAAATACCAGAAGGTTATTTTGTGATAAAGTCGCCAACTTATAAGGTATTTGTTTTTATGCGTACATCCATTGCCAACGGTATAGAAACTGCTGTAAAAATAGTTGAAGATAAACTTAAAATATATCCATTGGCTGAAAAAGACAATGCTAAAAAAATGGAGTTGGTAGACATTTCAGGTGTAGACTTCAATACGGTACATACCAATGACTTTTCTTTTTATGAGCATTTATCAGAATGGATTAACGAGGAAAATATTGATATGCTGGATGATCAAACAAAAGGGCTCTTTGCTTCCATTGGCATCGAAAAAGGAAAGCCTTTTGCTCCTGATGCAAGAATGAAAAAAATACTTACCGAAGCCGTTGCCATAGGAAACGCTGCTGCCCGTTCGATTACCTACTATCCGCGTACCGATATGAATTTAGCCGGTGTTGAAATTTATCCCGATACAGAAAGTTCCTGGATCATGGCCTTTGCCGATAAAAACGTGTTCTTCACAAGCGAAACAGGAGGATTGAATGTTGATGCATTGGATATGTTCCACTATAGCTATACTGCCGTTACACCAGCTATGGCTGTTACTATTGAAGGGGCAGGGTCAGATTATGCCATTTCATTTCTGGATGGAGAAAAAAAACCATTTGATGGAGCAAAAGAGTATAAATTGCATATCCCGGCAAATGTGCCTGTAAATGACTTTTGGGCGGTAACCATTTACGATACACAAACACGCTCATTGCTACAAACCGATCAGCAATTTCCAACAGTTGGTAGTCTAACGGAAGGGTTTAAGCAAAACGAAGACGGTTCTTTCGATGTCTTTTTCTCTCCAGATCCTAGTCCGGGTTTTGAAAATAATTGGTTGCAAACCATTCCCGGAAAAAGTTTTATAGTGATCCTACGAGTATATGGCCCCTTAAAACCATGGATTGAAAAAACATGGAGACCAGGTGAAGTTATGCTGTTAAAATAAGTTGATGAGAAGCTATTTGAACCTAATAAAGGATAAACTATGAAAAGATTAAAAAACATTAGAAAATTTATTGCCATCCTATTAATTGGGCTCATGGCTTTTGCTTGTCAACAAACACCTGAGGCCAAGCAGGAGAATCAAACACAAGCAATGCAACAGCCGGAGTACGCTGCTGATGTGCCTGAATTCCTGCTTACCCCGGATAAGGTAGAAACTGAACTTCTGGGTGAGCTCGAATTTTTTGATGGCATGCCCAGTGAAGCTACGGTTCAGAAAACCTTTGACTTTCTAGACCTATCAAGAGGTGTAGAGACGTTTCTGAATGGAATGCCAGCCGCTTCCATATATGCCATGCTGGAGGGCCTGAAAAAAGCGGGCTTGAAACCGGGGGACCTCGGGCTTTTCGGAGATTTGATGGATGCTCGCACCCTATTCTTGACTGCGCAATCAACGACTCCCTACGCATTTGCAGAGATTGACTTAAAAAATGGACCGGTTGTCGTAGAAATACCCGGGCCTGTACTGGGCTCGCTTGATGATGCATTTTTCCGCTTCGTCAGTGACGTTGGCCTGACCGGCCCCGATCAAGGCAAGGGTGGTAAATATCTATTTATAGGGCCCGACTATGAAGGGGATATCCCCGAAGGCTACTTTGTTGCAAAATCCACAACCTACCGTCACTGGCTCTTCATGCGCGTGTTTGTAATAGATGGAGACCTCGCAGGCTCTACCAGAGAGCTAAAGGAAGGCTTCCGCTGCTATCCACTTGCACAAGCAAACAATCCACCAGAACAAAAAGTCTTAGACCTCTCGGGCAAGCAATTTAATACCATTCATGCTAACGATGAACACTTTTATGAAGAGCTTAACGCGGTGATTCAATATGAACCCGCAGATGCATTTAATCCAGAGCTTGTTGGACTCTTTGCCTCTATCGGTATTAAAAAAGGAGAACCCTTTGCACCGGATGCACGCATGCAAAAACTCCTAAAGGATGCGGCTGCAATTGGTAATGCTACAGCGCGCTCTCTTGTTTTCCGGCCCCGCGATGCAGCTGTTTATTTCTATCCGGATCGTCGGTGGTATACATCCTTCATCGGCGGCCATGATTTTATGGACAAAGGAGAAATGAAGATTGATGGTCGTGCTATTTTTCACTATGTGGCTACCGGTATTACACCAGCCATGTCTATGCCTAAAGTAGGAACAGGGTCGGCCTATGCCTTTACGCCCCACGATGCAGACGGTAACTACCTTGATGGTGGGAAAACATATAAAGTAAGCCTTCCTGCGCCCATCCCTGTGAACAACTTCTGGTCATTCATGGTCTATTCCGGCCAACATCGCTCCATGCTGGAGACCGACCAAAAAGAAGCCGGGCTCGACAGCAACAGCCCGACCATTAAACAAAACGATGATGAATCGTATACGGTTTGGTTTGGGCCTACAGCCCCGGAAGGACATGAAGACAATTGGATTCAGACCATGCCTGGAAAAAGCTATAACGTCCTACTAAGACTCTATGGCCCGCTGGAACCCTGGTTTGACAAAACATGGAAGCCCGGTGATTTTGAATTAGTGGAATAGAGGAAGTTAAAGCCTTGGAAAATTAATTAATAATCTTATTAATATAAAACATGGAAGACGCCTAAGGCGGTGAAACTATAGCTGTGGTATTGAAATGGACACGGAGTTGTGCGATGCTTATGACCGAAAAGGCTGTTAAGGAAAAAACTATGAGAAGATTTACACTTATATCATTATGTATCCTTCTATGTTTAGCATCCACATTTGCTCAGGCACAGTCTGATTTAACAAATATGGATAAACCTAAGCCAAAAGATTGTGAACCCCAGGCTGTTGGAGATCTGTTTAAGAAAAAAGGAAAACCACAGAAACCTCCCAGGAAAACAAGTTTATTGATACTACCCAATGTCAGTTCGAACCCTACAAACGGATTTTTGCTTGGCGTGGGTGGAGGCATTGGATGGTATATGGGGACAAAAGAAAATACGAGGGTTTCATCTGCTAATTTTACTGCGGCTGTTACTTCGAAAAAGCAACTGATCACTTTTGTCAAGCCCAATATCTACACAAAAGGAAATGAGTTTTTCTTTCAGGGTGATATGAGATATTATATATACAGCCAACCTACTTACGGACTGGGAACGAATGCTCCCGACACAGTTAATATTCCAGACGAAATGAGTTGGTTGGGGCAGGGAACCGGCAGTGATAGTGTGTTTTTCCCAATGGAATTCAATTATGTTAAATTTCATGTGATCGCAAACAAACGAATTATCGACAACCTGTATGCTGGAATCGGGCTTCACATAGATTACTATTATTCCATATATGACGAATATTACTACCCGGCCACTCCCTTCACTCCTGAATTGGAAACCCCACACCATTATTATTCAGCTTTAAATAATTTCAGTGAAGACAATTATATGTTGAGCGGTTTTAGCCTGAATTTTATTTATGATACCCGCGATAACCAGATTTGCCCCTATGAAGGTATTTATACAAACATCAATTACCGCATAAATCCAACTTTTCTGGGAAGTGATCAAAATTCCACAGCATTATGGCTTGAATTCCGCACCTATGTTGGTTTATCAAAGAAAATGCCCAGGCACCTGATTGGGTTTTGGGCCTTCGGCAATTTCAACCTAACAGGGAAAATGCCATACTTGACCTTGCCTTCCCTTGGAGAAGACCAGCGAGCCAGGTCAGGCAGGGGCTATACAAACGGAAGATTCCGGGGAGATGATATCGTTTATACAGAGATCGAATACCGTTTTCCTATTTCACAGTGTACGCAAATACTTGGTGGCGTTTTGTTTGTAAATGCAACAACTACCAACAATCCACATACTGGGGTTAAGCTATTTGAATATGTTCGCCCGGCTGTTGGATGTGGGATAAGGATTATGGTGAATAAGCATTTCAGAACAAACATCAATATTGATTTTGCCATTGGAGTAAAATCCAAAGGATTTTATTTTTCCGGGCAGGAAACATTTTAATAATTGAACTGAATATTAATTCATTAACTAAATATATTATGGAAAAGAAAATTTTAACAATCATTGTAATATGTGCTCTTTGTTGGGGATCATTTACAACTTATGCCGGAGATCCTGTTAAAAAAGGCCCCATAGCAGGATGGCATTACAGCGACATCCTTAAAGACGGCAGTTCACTTTATGGTGGACACTACAACAGTTTTTTTGTAGGGTTCTTCAGCAACAAGAACTTGATGTCATCTGGATTATTGCAGTTTAATTCAGCCATCATGTATTATCAAAACGGATCCAAGGAAGACAATGATAATTGGATGCGCCTGCATTACCTGAATATTCCATTAAGTCTGAGAGTAAAAATAGGTCCTGTTTATGCATTTGCGGGAGCCAGCGGTGCGATAAAATTAGGTGGAGAAAATCATACACTGGGTGTAAAAACTGATGTGAAAGAAATTAATACCTGGGATGCTGGTGTACATGGTGGTATAGGAGTTAAATTCTGGATTTTAGGAGCTGAAGCAAAATACACCTGGGGATTGGTTGATTTAAATGATGGATACAAATCTCAATACCTGCAGCTAGGGCTCTTACTCTATATAGGAGAAGGTAAATAGACCTTATGTAAAGCAAAAATTCAATTGGGTTGATGGTTCGTTTCTACCATTTGCCAAACTATAAGTTGTTTGCTTATCTATTGAAAGAACTTCATTGATATGAAAATCCGAATATTATATATCAGCATTCTTTGTTTTGTGTTTATTTCTGGAATTAAGGCGCAAAACAAAAATGGAGAAATCCATATGACAGAATCCTTTGATTATCCCTATATATTTATTACAAGCGTGGAAGTAAGCGGGAATAAACTAACAAAGGAGGCTGTCATTCTTAGGGAGCTGGATATTAATTTTCCGGATAGTATTGCGGTATTTAAGAAAGACGATTTAAATAAATCAGGACTTAGGCGATTTATAAAGGAAGATTCAAGTGAACTAATGCTACGCCTGGATTATAGCCGGGATAACATCATTAATACAAACTTATTTCTTACTGTAGACCTTCATCTTGAGCAGTTGAATAAACAAGATTACAAGCTCAAAATCGATGTAACTGAACGTCATTACTGGTGGATTTTTCCCGTATTGAAACTAAACGCTCCTAACTTCAACGAATGGTTGCGCGATATAGATCTTTCGCAGCTCAGCATGGGAGTCTTTGCAAGTCATAACAACCTGTTCGGGAGCAGTCACCAGGCATCCATTGCAGCTTATGTAGGCCCTTCCTGGGCCATTGCCCTCGGATATCGGATTCCATGGATAGGTAGTCGTCAGAAAAAGGGGATAACTATTGTAGGTGGGTACACTAACCAGGCTGTGATGGAATATGCTTCGGTAGAAAACAAAAGACAAATGCTGTATGATAAAAACAGCTTCAGCACGTCCTTTCTTGCAGGGATAATGAATTTCAGACCTGGACTTTATCATTATTATACGATTAAAGTTACCGGTGAATATGTCACAATATCCGACTCATTGTTTTCTTTAAACCCTGAATTCCTTGCAGGTGATAAAAGTTGGAATGTGACCGTTAGTCTATATTTTAATTACTCTTATGATACACGTAACAATAAGTCTTACCCCCTGGAAGGATCACTTTTAAGTGCTTTTGTGGACAAAAGGGGGCTGGGTATTGTAACTAAAGATGTAAACCTATTCTATTATGGAATTGATTTCCATTTCTACCAGAAGTTGAGCAAAAAGTGGTATGTAGCAGAAATGTTCAAGCTGGTGAATTCGGCCGGTGAAGATGCTCCATATTATTACGAGCAAAGCATGACCACTAAAAAGGACTTTATACGTGGGTATGATCTGTATACTATTAGAGGCGATCAGATGTATTATTTCAGAGGCAATATCAAATATGAGTTGGTAGAACCAAATGTCAGGATATTGAAAGATGGTCAAAAAGATAATAAGTTCAAAGCAATGCAATATGCATTTTACTTGAATCTATTTGCTGATGCAGGTTATGTCTTGAATCGATATACAGATGATAATCCACTGAACAATAAAATGCTTTACAGCTTAGGCCTCGGTATTGATTTTGTTACCTATTACGATATGGTTCTACGATTTGAATATGCCTTTAATTCTGCTGGAACACATGGCTTCTTTATTGGGTTTGGGATGCCAATATAATAGGTTAGAGCGTGATAAGACATTAAGGTTTACAATTGTAAGTATTGAATAATAAAATTTAAACAAATGAAAAAAATCACATTGTTATTTTCATTTTCCTTATTGGTATTAGGACTTTTGGCCCAAAACCGGGGTGTTGCCCCTTTAGCAAGAGGTGAGAAACAAATCAATTTTGGAGCAGGTTTCAGTCAAAAAGGTGTACCAGCATACTTTTCGGTAGATTTCGCTTTACACAAAGATGTAACCTTAACTCCGGAAATACATGCATTAATTCCTTTTCCTGGTAAAGATTTCCGTGGTGGGGTTATGATGAAAGCAGATTACCACTGGAACTATCTTATAGGGATACCCGCAAACTGGGATTTTTATGCTGGTGCAAGGGCCGGGCTTAGTTTTGGTGGAGATATATATCCCGATCTTGGGATCCAGGCCGGAGGACGCTGGTACTGGAGCAGTGTCTGGGGCATGAACCTTGAGCTAGCAGTAGGAACAGGTTATGGAGTAACATTTGGTTTGAGTGCAAAGCTTTGAAAAAAAATAAGCCTGCCCACCGTGAACATATGGCTGCTTTTTTGCGATCTCACTCAAGCGAAACATAAAATATTCGATGAAAGTATATTTTTATAAAAAGATACTTCCTAAATTAACCTATCCATTATTAGGTCTCCTATTAATTGTGTTATTGACTGATAATGCTAAGAGTCAGGAAATCGATACCACAAAAAAAGGATTAGAGTCTCTCGGTCACTACCTTTTATACCGAAATCATGATAGCTCATATATTAAAAATTATAGCCATAAAATTTCCGTTAAGCTTGTAGCCATTAACAAATACAATTATTTCCGAATTAGGGACAGGAATCATAAAACCTCTATCAATTATATTCCTGTCAGGGATGTAAGCCTCGGATTGGGTGTAGCCTATAAATGGTTTGCCCTTGATATTACATTTGCTTTGGGATTACGTAATAATTCTGATTTTGACAATACAAGATCATTCGATTTTCAGGGTAGTATGTTTAGCAGTAAACAATTTATCACGTTTACGATACAATACTATCAGGCATATCAGCTAACTAATATGAAAGGTGTAGATGTCATCCTGGATGACGATCTGCTGAGAAGAGAAGACATACGCACCATCAACCTGGGCTTGCAATATATGTTTGCTACCAATTATACTAAATTCTCATTAAAGGCGCCATTTGTACAAAATGAAGGACAGCGAAAAAGTGCAGGAAGTCCAATTGTCGGGGCCAGTTTTAACATTTTTGTTATGGATGCTGATTCTTCTATTGTTCCGAATGAAGTATCTGAATATTTTAACCCGGACCTTTATTTAACTGATTTAAATATTTTAAGCGCCTCAGTAAGCCTTGGTTATATGTACTCTATAGTTTATAAAAAACGGTTTTTCCTTACATTGAGTTTAATACCTGGCCTCAATATTAGCGCAGGTGATTATCATACAGATGAGAGAAATTATTATTCGCCAAGAATTAATATAAAATTGAACAGCATGAATGCTATAGGTTATAATAGTATGAAGTTTTTTACCGGATTTCAATTTTTGGCTGATGCCTATTTCTCACGTTTGGATAAAAAATTACTTACAGAAATTGGTCATGGAAAATTAAGTTTTTTTGTGGGGTATAGGTTTGGGGGAGGGAAATCAAACTGAACAGAATTATATCTACAGGAAAATGCTGGACAACAACCCAAGCATTTCATTGACTGCCATAATCTTCACCTTTTAAAGAATGTCAATGTAACTGATCAACATCTATATTTTTAGTTGAAAAATCATTGTCTTTGCAAACCCTTTTTGGGATTATGGATTATGGATGATGAATTATGGATTAATTCAATAATCTCTGGAATTTGTTTTTGAATTTTGGATTTTGAGATTTATTTGGATTTTGTCCCGAGTACTCGGGATGGAATTTGGAATTTATAATGTTCGGGGTGTGGCCCTTCGGCAAAGCTCGAGACAGGCTCCGTTGATTAGGGCTCATAATACATTTAATCTCTTCTTAAAACATTTTCGGATTTTTTCTTGAGCATATTCTGTCAGGATTGACATATTCACGATGGTGAATGCGGTATTGATTGGGAATGATGAAGTTTTATACGTTATTTAGTTCAGTGAATGACATTTTAAAGGCTTAATATATTAGCGATTTTTTCTTTTACTATTTTTTGGCGTTCTTCTATAACCAGGGGATGAATATGTGCAGATAATATCTCATCATAACTGATACTATCTGTAAGTTTTTTTAACTCGGTTATAAGAAATTGTTTTATCTCTTTTTGTGTATTTGAAATTTCCTCGACAATTGATGTTCGGTTATCTATAACATATATGACATCTTCAAAATCATGGCTGGTTCGATAATCACCTCCTCTGTCGTAAAAAGCTTCGAGCTTAGTTGCCAGAAAACAGGGTGCTGATAGAATCCAGATGTCTTCGTCCTTTGCCTTTGCACGCCACAAATCATCAAAACCTAGTTTATACCATTTATTTGTATGTCCCATTATCCTACCTCCTGCTGGGATAATATCTATGTCTATTTCTTTGTACTTATATCTGCAAATGGATGGTCCAAAAGGGTCTGGATGAAATCCTAAGTTGGCAAGCTCCTTTTGTAGTGTTCTCCAGTCGCCAAGACTTAGCCCATTCAGAGTCATATCTATATCACTGGTGGGACGAATTTCATCTGCAGCAGGATCGTCTGTGTAAAGACTAATAACAGCTCCTCCAACAAAAACCATTTGATCTTTAAGTGATTTTAGCGCTGCAGCAACTTCTGCAACCACTGATATATTTATTATTTTATTCTCCATTGAGGATACGTTTTCTTAATTCTTGAATGGCAACTTCCTTTTCTCTGGCCCTACCAACTCTAATTGCATCTGCTAGCGCTAATAGTTCATATAATTCATTATCTCTTTTTATAGC
>CAZASJ010000058.1:0-19200 GCA_964487735.1 uncultured Bacteroidales bacterium
ATTGTTGAAGGTTGGATGGAGGTGCCCTTTTTTGAATGCAGGACCGATGGCATAAAAAATAGCATGCATATCAGTGTTGAAGTTGTCATAACCATGATCGCCCAGGCTCCCTTCTTTTCCATCACGCCTTTCCTTCACACGCCATGCACTGTCGGCACAAACGATGACATCTTTACAGCGTGGGTTGGTTCCGTAGTTTAAGCGTTCGGGGACTTCGCCTGCTTTCCATGTGGTGAGGTGCTCTGCCTTCTGCAATGCGTTGTATAATGAATCAATACAGCCTTCTTCTGCCAGGATAATATAATTGGGGTTATATCCTTCCATGTCTTTCACCCAACGGTCCTCAATATAATCCTCAAGGTATTCGGTTCTGTCGTTGCTTGAGGCCTGCATGCCGTGGTCAGATGTGAAGATGAGGTTGATCTCATCGGCATTGGGGAGGGCAGCTATTTTTTCCATGAAGATCCCGAGCAGGGTATCCTGGTACATGACCATCTCATTCACTTCTTTTGAGAAAGGGCCGTATACATGGCCAACATGATCGGGTTCACTCATATACCACATGATAAGATGGGGGCGCTGTAATTCCGGAAGTTGCAGCCATGCAATAACGGAGTCAATTCGATCTTCATATGGTACTTTCCAGTCGTATTTTTTTGTGATCGAAGGCTGGTATCCGTCAATTTTTGCTTCCGAGCCTACCCAGAAATAGGATGCGCTTTTCATCCCTTGTTTCTCAGCAGTTGCCCAGATGGGTTCCCCGCCATAAAAGTATCCGTTCTCCACTGCTTCCCGCATGCGGATGGCATAATGTATGTTGCTGTCGGGATCGTAAAAGGAGTTCTGCACGATTCCGTGATGATCCGGATACAGCCCGGTGGCCATGGTGTAATGGTTAGGAAAGGTCTTGCTCGGGAAGGAAGGTCTCAAGGATGCAGCTTTCACACCCCGGGCGGCAATGGTATCCAGGTTTGGAGTCGGGATGCTGTCGGGGTAATCCCAGCGGAAAGCATCCATTGACAAGACTACGAGGTAAGGACGGCTTTCTTGCTTAGTGCAGCATGAACTTACAATCAAAAAGACGATGGAGACAGCAATTAGAAATATCAGGTTGTTTTTCATTTCATATAGATTTAATACAGATGCAAAAATAAAAAAAGCCGCCCATAAATGGACGGCTTTTTAATAGTATTATCAAATACTTAACATTTAGTGACCTTAGAACTTAATCTTCCAGCCAAAGTTAAATGTACGACCGAATCCGTAGAATCCCTGAACACTTTCTTCATCATGACCTGATCCGTCATGAGCATCTGCCCAATAAGCCTGATCAAATACATTGAAAACGTTGAAAGTAAATTGTGATCCAAGGCCTGCGATTTTGAAATCGTAAGCAGCGTAGAAATTAGTCATTACCCATGAAGGAACTTTATATGCTTGCTCCCTGTCGTCAGGATCAGTCCTGCCAGCAGGATCAAACTCAGCATAGAAGTTGTCATAATAAATAACATCAAGTCCAAGGTGAATCTTCTGGAATGGGTTGTACTGCAGTTTAAGACCGATTTGAGTTTGAGGTGCATCACCAACCTTCAGACCTTTAGCAAATACTTCAGTTGTATCTTGCTCGAAAGTTTCGTCATCTGTATTGATTGAGAATACATCATTAGTCCATTCCCAGCTGCCGATAGAAGCAAGGATGCCAATGTCAAATACGTCAGTAACGTGACCCATGGCTTCAATTTCGATACCCATATGCGTAGCATCGAGTCCGGTAATGAAAGAACGTGTGTCAACACCACCTGAATTAAATGAACGTGAAAGCAATGATTTGTCTTGCCACAGGGTATAATAACCATTCACATTTGCATGGAAATACCTGCTGGCAAATCCATAACCAAGTTCGAATCCAAGAACGGTTTCATTCACAAGTTCTGTAGTACTCAGATCGTTGGTATAGTTGGGCCATAAGAAGTTAAAGTCAGGTGCTTTTGAATAATATCCAATATTGGCAAAAACATTGTGTTTTTCATTGATATTGTAGTTTGCACCGAGTTTAAAGTTATAACCTATCTGTGTTATAACTTCACTCTTCTGATCATCTTCATTCACATAGTTGTAACGGTCAACTCTCTGATACCAGGTATTTGAAAGTGTTCCGGCAATGAAAGCTGCAAAGGGTCCGGAAGTGTATTCCAATTGTGCAAATGCACCGCCGTATTTTACAAGACCATCGTTATCATAGGCGATTTTATCGCCAACCTGCATGATCTGGTTTCTTCCGGCAGCACCGTCAACAGCATATTTATACTGTTCAAAGTAAAAATCGCCACCCATCAGGTCGCGTACTTCTCTGTAGTGTTCTCCTTTGTAGGAACGTCCATCAATACCAACCATAAGGTTGAAGCGGTCGCTGAGGTCAACTTTCAAGGTAGAAAGAACTCCGTACCAAACGTGATTGTTTGCAGAGTTACGGAGAATGGTTTTACTTTGACTCATTGTGTCACCATTTACTACATAAGCAGTGTCGAAGCCCTGGTTGGTTGAGTTCCAGTCAACAGCAGCCTCCCAGTTGATCTGCCCTGTTGGTGTGTAAGGAGCATATGATCCGAGAGGACCTGATCCACCACCAATACCTGTTGAGATGTAGGCTGAAGTAGCAAGGAATAATTTGTCATTGATGTCGAAGTACCAGTTTGCTGCAAACTGAGGTTTGTGATAGTAATTTTTCCTCTGGTTCAACTGTTCGCCGTACCTGTAACCCCAATCTTTGTTGTACTTGGCACCCCACTGATCAATATCAGCTTTTGATAACCATGAGGAGCGTTGATCATGTTTTTGAGGCGCTCCAATAGCTGTAATAGCGATCTTGTGTTTTGTGCCGATATCCTGGCTTACTGAAAGGTAATAGCTCCATGCATCAACAGATGTAGCATCAATGTACCCATTTCCCCATGTGCGTGAGCCTACGAAGTAGATGGCTGTTCCGGTGCTCATTTTTCCTGTTGAAAGGCTCAGTGTCATTTTCTGAAGACCGTAATCGGATACTTCATATTTCAATGAACCGCCTTTTTCGGCATCTGTTGTTTTGGTGATGATGTTCATGGTACCACCAATGGAATTGATGGCAAGCTTTGAAGCACCAAGACCGCGCTGTACCTGTACTTGGCTTGCAGCGTCACCCAGGCCGGCCCAGTTTGACCAATATACCCATCCGTTTTCCATGTCGTTGACAGGGATACCATTGATAAGCACGGCAACATTCCTCTGGTTAAAACCACGGATGTTTACGCGGGAATCACCGTATCCACCACCAGATGATGATGCATAAACACTTGGTGTGAAATCGAGGATGGCTGGAAGATCACGTCCACCAAGCCTTTCTTCAATTTGTTTTGCTTTCACAGTTGAAACAGCAACAGGATTCTTCCTGTCAATAGCAACTGAAGCGATTACCTTAACCTCATCCAACCCAATGGATGTAGATTTTACAGGGATTTTACCGAGATCAGTAACTTGTCCGTTTTTGACTGTAACGTTCATGCTGATTTCTTCATAACCAACAAAACGGATCAAAAGCACATGCGTTCCTGCAGGTGCCGAAAATTTGAAGCTTCCGTCAAGGCCTGCGGTTGTTCCCAATGTAGTTCCTTCAATGGCAGCCGAAGCCCCAAGGAGGCTTTCATCTGTGTCTGCATCAAGGATAATACCCTTAATCGTACCTTGCGCAAGCATTGCGCCTGATAGCAGCACGAAAGCTGCTAAAATCAGAATTTGGTAAACATTTCTCATAGTGATTAGAATTTTGGTTTAATGATTTTAAATCAAATATAATTACTATATATTTTAGGAATGTTAAAAAAATGTTAACAATAATAAGTGAGTAAGCTCCACTAAGTAATTAGTCATTTAGAATGAATAATTTAGAAGTTGATATCTTGTTTAAAAATCTATGTATTTATACTAAATCCAAATTAGCGAAAAGTGTGGCACGGTAATTATCATATGGCTTTAGTGCTTGCCCCAAGGACTCGGTCGTTAATAGGTACGGGGGACGAGGTACGGGGGACGGGGGACATGGAACCAGGAACCAGTATCCTAAGAATTGTGAATTATGGGTTCTCCATTCTGCCTTCTTCACTAACTAGTATCTAGCATCCAGAAACCAGTATCAGTGTTTCAGTGCTTCAGCATACCTTCGCCTGGGCTTCGGTGTGCGCGGTGTTTCAGTGATTTTTGATCCCGGATACCGGGAAGAATGTAACCGTGTAACCATGTAACCATGTAGCCATGTAACCATGTAGCCATGTAACCATGTAGCCATGTAACCGTGTAGCCGTATAACCTTAGAACTTAACTGATAGTCCGAAGTTAACAGTTCTTCCAAACCCCCAAAAACCGCTAAAACTTCCTATCTTATGGTCATTGCCATCCAGGCCCCTGATGATGTGTTTTGAATTCAGTATATTAAGAACACCCAGATTGATCATTGCCGCCTGTCCGAACATCATTAAATTTATGGTAAAATTCCCATCCAGTAAATGATAGGAAGGGATTCTGTAGGATTGTTCTCTGTCAGCAGGATTGTTTCTGTTTACCGGGTTGAAATCCGCATACAACTGGTCATAATAAACCCAATTGATCCCAATGGTAAAATGATCAAGAAAGTGGTACGTGCCATGGATCCCCAATTGCAATTGAGGTGCGTCTCCTACATACAATCCGTCGGCATATACTTCTACTGTGTCCTTTAAAACATTGTTATTGTCGTAAACGCTTGCCAGCACATCGTTTTTCCATTTCCAGTTTCCAAGTGAGGCAATACCTGCAAGGGAGATATTGTTATTTATCCTTTGACTGATCTCTGCTTCAATACCTGTATGCCCGGCATCAAGCCCTCTGATGAGTACAGGGTCAAGAAACTGATCATATTCATTGGCCAGAAAGGCTTTGTCCTTCCAGTAGGTGTAATAGGTATTTAGTCTTAACCTGGTGGTTTTGTATGTAATTCCATATCCCAGTTCAAAAGAACTTACTTTTTCATTGTGAATGTCTTCGGAGGCCTGGTTTGTATAATTTCCGAAAACGACTTTGAAATAGGGCACTCTGGAGAAATACCCTGCATTGATATAGACATGGTGGTATTCATTGATATTGAAATTGATTCCGCCTTTGAAATCGAAGCCCGCCAAATCCACTACATCACTCCAGGGATCTGTGGTATAATTATAGTGATCCACTCTGCGATACCAGTTTTGGGAAAGTGATCCTGCCAGGAAGGCGCTCCACCTTCCTTCAGAATAATTGGCCTGTGCAAAAACATTTACATAGTGGATGCTGGCTCCATTGTCAACTTTGACTATATCACCTGTATTTTTTATCTGATCCCTGCCTGCAGCGCCGGCAAGTGCCCATGCATAATCATCAATATAGAATTCGCCACCTAGCAAATCGCGTACTTTTTGCTGTAAAGTGGACCTGAAATAGCGATAATGAATACCTGCTGTAATTTTGATTGCATCCGAGAATTCATGATCAAAGGTTGAAATAATGCCGGTCCATGCATGGGAGGCCAGGAAATTGGTTTGGATATTCTTGGAATAATCGCTTACCTGCTCGCCTGTGGCAAGGGTAAAAGAATCAGAATGACTTGAATTGTTTTCATAGACCTCATCCCAATTGATCTGCCCTGAGGGATTTCGGTAGTCCCAGATGCTCATGTCTGTTTCGAATTTATCCGACCATTTTCCTCCTCCATAACCATATGAAAAATATACAGCAGTAGACAACATGGACTTTGTTTCTATGTTCCAGTAGTGGTTAATGCTTAGATGGGGTTTGTGATAGAAATTTTCCGAACTATTGTTGATTTCTCCATTATAGCTCCCCCAGTCCTTATTGAATTTTAAACCACTTCTATCTGTTTCCTCTTTTGAAAGCAGGAAGTTTCGTTGCCCGTGCTTTTCGGGTGATCCCATACCAATGAATACCAGTTTATGCTTTTTGTTGATCTCCTTGCTGATGGACAGGAAATAGCCCCAGCCATTTACATAGGTTGCATCCACGTATCCCGGCCCATGAAGATGGGATCCCATCAAGCTAACGGACATTCCATTTTTGAGTTTGCCGGTATTGTAACTGAAGTTAGCTTTCATGTTGCCATAGTCAGTGATAGAAAAACCGATGCTTCCTCCTTTTTCAGCCTCGCTTGTTTGGGTAATGATATTGATGGTACCACCAATTGAATTCATGGCAGCAGGAGAGGCCCCGAGTCCACGCTGGACCTGGATGCGGGAAGTGGCATCCGACAACCCCAGCCAGTTATTCCAGTATACCAGACCGTTTTCTACCGATGAGATCGGGATCCCGTTTAACAATAAGGTTATATTTTCTTGTTTAAAACCGCGAATGTTTACTGCAGCATCACCGCTTCCTCCTCCTGTTCGGCTTGCGTACACTCCGGGGACCATTTTCATAACCTCAGGAAGAGGCTCATCACCAAGGCGGGTTTTAATGGCCTCTGCTTTAATACTTGTAACGGTAATGGGCGACCTTCTGTCGGTAGCTACAGAACTGATTACCGTGATCTCGCTGAGGCCAATAATCTCGGGAGTAAGCATAAGTCTTCCAAGTTTTGTTTCTTCACCTGTTCTTATTTCTGCCTGAAGTTGAAGATTAGCATATCCGATCATACTGATGGTGATATCATGTTCCCCGGTCGATAATTCGAAGTAAAATGTCCCATCAATGCCACTGGCTGTTCCGCTGAGTTTTTCCTGGTTGATGATGTTTACACCGATAAGGGCTTCACCACTGGCTTCATCAAATATGGTACCACTCAGGCTACCCTGGGTGAATCCTTGCACCATGATTAAACTGAATATAAATCCAATTAAAAATGCTACTCTAAATCTCATTGTAATACCTCCCTGTCTTCAATAATAAAATACCAAAAAGATCTATCAATCAATTAATTCTATCGGGAAAAGGGGATGCAGAAGGATGGTAAATATCCATAGGTCACGAGATGCTAAAAGCATCGCCGTAATTCTCTCTTCTACCATCCAGACTTTACTGTCGGTACCGGAATTACACCGGTTCAACCCCGATTGCTCGGGGGTCGCGGACTTTCACCGCCGGTCGGGAATTACACCCTGCCCCGAAGAAAGTGTTCATAAGAACGCAGCAAATTTATAGTATTTATTCATATGGCAAATATCTTTGGCTTATTTATAATGATGCTGGTTTCTGGCTATCCCGAAAAACCAGAAATGGTTGATTTCATAGTTTTTCGTGGATCCTCGATCCCGGGAACCGGGAATCGGGACTGATCACTGGTATTCTGGTCACTGGTTTCTGGCTACCGGCTACCGGTTACCGGAATCTGGATATCAATCCATAATCCATAATCCATAATCCATAATCCATAATCAATTCAAACCCCGTACCATTTACCCCCTTATTTATACCCAGGTATATTGTCCCAGGTATGTTAATTCTTTGTTGATAAGAATGACTTTAGGGTTTTTTATTTCCTTAATATGGTCATATCTTTGCAATAGATTTCTAACCCGAATCTAATAATATCTTGAGACCACACACAATTATATCTTTGCTGTTTGTTGCAATGTGCTTTAGCCTTGCCGGACAGAACAATTCTGATTACAGCTATTCTATTGAGGATAAGGATGCTAAGAAGAAAGGGCAGGAAGTATCCATCGTTCGCAGGGATATCAATACTCATAAATGGGGTATCGGTATAAAGGCTTTGCAGCAATTTAATATGCCGGTAATGCATTCCATCCTTGCCATTAACTTCAGAAAAGGCAACAGTGACTTGTACCTCGGCCCCCATTTCACATATATTTCAGAAAAACGATTGAAAGGTGAAGATGAAGTGAATTTCAGTCAGAACACATATGGCCTGAACTTCGGATACAGGTATACACTGGATACCAAGAACCGAAAGTTAAATGTTTTCCTTCAGCTTGATTTCTCAATTTATGAAGCTGAAAAATGGTATTATACAGAATTGTATTCAGGGGTCGCTTCTAATAATGAAGTTGTTCTCGAAAATTGCATCAGCGTTGGATTGAGTTATCTTATTTCGAAACAGACAGAGATCTTTACCGGCTATGGCATGGGCTCCACAGAAGGCTTTTTCCTTCTTTTCGAAGGTATGATCCCACAGATCTACTTTGGGGTACAATTCAACCTGAATTAAAAATTCAAATTCTTCACAAGATTTTTTTAATCAACCTTAGCTTATGGCTGTACTTCTTTGTGTCCACATTGAAGATTCCCTGATGGTCGATCTTATCAATACGTACTGAACCGGAGGCATGGATGATGCGCCCTTCCGGAAGAAGTATTCCGACATGGGTGATCATGTCTTCATCATTATCGAAGAAGAGGAGGTCGGCAGGCTTAGCATCAGTAATAAAACTGATGTTTTCACCCTGCATGGCCTGCTGGGTGGAATCGCGCAGGAGCTGGACACCCGCTATTTTATATGTCATCTGGGTAAACCCCGAACAATCAATTCCGAAAGGCGAACGCCCACCCCATGCATAAGGAGAATTCAGGTACATCATCGACATTTCCACGATCTTTTCTCTTTCACAAGATTGTGGGATGCTTTCTGTCAATCCGTCAAAGAAATATTCATTTTGTCCGGCCGAAAAAGCTTTTTGACTGAGTCCATGAAACGAACTCCCGAGGAGGATTGGAAAATACGTTTGAAAACTTCGGTTTTCAATAAGTTGAACCAGTTCAGTGCTCACGCTGCAGGGAAGTCCTTCCAATCGCATAAATTCCTCTTCACTGATCTCATAAAAGGATGATTTATGAATCCATCCCTCATAATTATCATAGATAAGGCGAATGTGCAACCAATCTTCAAAGGTTTCCATTACAGCATATAACTCTCCAAACAATAATTCAGAGCACCTCTCCGCTTGGTGAGAAGGTTCGGACCGTACAGGAATAAGGCTAAGATTGCAAAACCCGAACAACTTTAATCCATCTTTATTTAGTGCTTCCAAAATTTAATGTGTCATTTATACAACTAATCCTTTAATTGATTGTTTATAAAACGAATGTATAAAAATATTATATAAAAGAAGCAGGAATCGTTTAAAAGTTTAAAATTTCATATTTTCGTATCCGAATCAAACCACGATGAAAAAAATCTTCCTGTTTTTAAGAAATCATTATCCACAAATATTCAAGGGTTTCCTTTTTCTACTGGCCATTGCCATACTTGTATGGATCTTTCCCAAGGAGGGTAAATTCAAATATGAATTCAGCAAAGGAAAGCCTTGGCTGCACGAGGATTTATATGCTCCATTCGATTTTGCCATCAATAAACTGGAAGAGGATATTGTACATGAGAAGGAAGAGGCCGTAAAAGACTTACCATTCTATTTTAGGTTTGAAAAGGCTGATAGCCTGCTTATTGAACAACAACTGGAGCCTGAATTCACGAAGCATTGGGAGCTTGCAGTGCCTGATTCCATGGATAATGCAGGATATCGAAAGCGAAACCTCAATGCTTTCAGGGAAATATACCATTATTTTCTGAGGAGAGGCATTTTGAAGATGGTGCCTGAGGTTGAAGGGCTTCCAGCCGAATACCCCATTATCGTTGTTCGTGACAATATGGCTGAAGAATATGATTTGGAAGACCTCCTTACCCTGAATTCAGCCTATGAATTGTTGCAGCAAAAACTGGCTGAAAAAGGCAATATTGAAGTAGGGATTTTGTCTTCTTTGCTTGTTCGCTTTATGGAGCAGAATATTGTTTATGATGCAGATAAAACAAGCATTGAAAGAGGTGCTGTTCTGGCAGCGATCTCTCCTGTATCAGGCCTTGTTCAGGAAGGCGAACGCATTATTAGCAGGGGAGAGGTAGTGACGGCAGAACGCTATATGGTGCTCCATTCACTCCGTGCCAACTACGAGGAAAACCTGGGAGGATCGGAAACGTATTATGTGATACTGGCCGGGCAGGTTTTATTATTGGCTATTTCCATCTCGGTCCTTTTACTGTTCTTGGTGTATTTCAAGAAAGAGGTACTGTCAGATAATCGCAAAATAGTGCTTATTCTTTTGGTGATCATTTTAATTACCTTGCTAACAAGCTTTACATTAAGCATTGACGCCGCATTCCTGTACCTTTTGCCTGTTTGCCTGGTACCAATTGTGATTTCGGCCTTCTTTGATACAAGAATGGCCCTGTATGTATACCTGATAACCATTATCATACTCGGATTCCTGGTTCCTAACAGCTTTGAATTTCTTTTTCTGCAGTTGATAACCGGTATTATAGCTATTGTAAATGTGGCTAATTTGCAGCGACGTGGGCAGTTTTTTATAACATCCGTTTGGATATTCCTTACTTATTCAATCCTCTACTTTGGATTATCGCTTATCCAGGACGGGACCATCCATGAGATTGATCCGATGATGTTTGCCTTGTTTGCTGGGAGTGCAGTGTTGACCTTATTTTCTTACCCATTGATCTATATCTTCGAAAAGATTTTTGGGTTTATCACAGATGTTACACTTGTTGAGTTGTCGAATACAAATAATAAATTATTGCGTGAGTTGTCGATGAAAGCCCCGGGCACATTTCAGCATTCTTTACAGGTAGCAAACCTGGCTGAAGATGCAATATATGAGATCGGTGGAAATGCCTTGATGGTGCGTACAGGTGCACTGTATCATGATATAGGTAAAATGGATAATCCTATGTACTTTATCGAAAATCAGGCGGGGATAAATCCACACGATGACCTTACAAATGAGGAAAGTGCCAAGATTATTGTGGGGCATGTGATCAGGGGAATTGAAAAGGCCAAAAAACATAAACTCCCCGAGCAGATTATTGATTTTATACGGACCCATCACGGTACCCGCAGGGTGGAATACTTCTATACCCTATACAAAAATGAAACACCGGAGGATGAGATCGATGAAAGTGATTTTACTTATCCGGGCCCCATTCCTTTCTCCAAAGAAACAGCTGTGGTTATGATGGCCGATGCAGTGGAAGCAGCTTCACGAAGCCTCAAAGAACACAATATTCAGAATATTGATGTGCTGGTTGAGAAATTGATCAATGGTCAGATGGGGTCAGGACAGTTTGCAAATGCGGATATCACCATGAAAGATATTAGCCGTGTCAAGAAGATCTTTAAGAAAAAGTTGATGACTATCTTCCATGTAAGGATTGAATATCCGGAAGCCAAGAATTAATGATAGCTGATCATTGGCTAATAGCCTAACCCAAATTATTGATTGCCTAAGTGACTTAGGGCTGCCGGGCCTTCATTGAAAAGAAGGTCGATAATGCTGAGGTCCTTGACAAATCCATGTTTTTCTGCGAATACCTGGTAATAAGGCGTGAACGTTGCTGTTTTGGTCTGATGCTTTGGTGAAATGGAGTTGCGCAAGTCAAGGATTCCTTCCGGATCGTGCATGTACTCCAATGTAAGATCAAAGCTTTTTTTAATACCCAGCTGTTTATTTAGTACAGATAGGATTTCCATATTATAATCGAGTAAAAAACGGTATTTCTTTTCAAAGAATATCTGGAGCTCATCTTTATAATACAGGTAAAATGGCGAATTACTGTATGCAGCATCGATGCTGCGCCAATGCAATCGTTGCCATGGCTCATCATAAAATATCTCCATGTCTTTGATCCTGGTTTTCATTCCGGATACCTTGCTGAGCGGAATACTCAGGGGCAGGACTCCATTTGCCCCCATTATTTTGCATCGGTTTCTATAGGTTTGTTTAGGGTAAGTTTCAAAGGCTTCAATAAACACACTTTCGGCCTGTATTACCTCTTTAAACCATGAAATGGGAGGGAGGTAGGCAGTGGAAAGAAGGATGTTGCTGTCAGGCGGATGCATATTGGCAAAAATATAAAAAGAGCCTGAATAAGTTCAGGCTCTTTTTAAGTATTGAATTTTTAGTATAAAGTATAATGAAATTATCGGCTGTCAGTCTTCAACTGTCAGTTATTAATTTCCATCTCGATTGTTACTTTTTCTTTTCGCCCAGAAGAACATCTTCGATCACTTCCTTAAATGTATCTTTAGGGAGTGCACCCTGTGCCATTTGAGGTTGCCCGTCTTTAGGTACAAAGAGAATTGAAGGAATGCTTCGAATACCAAAAGCACCAGCCAGTTCACGCTCTACTTCGGTGTCAATTTTATAAATATTGATCTTACCTTTATATTCTTCTGAAAGCTCTTCCAGAATCGGAGCAACCATCTTACAAGGCTGACACCAGTCAGCATAAAAGTCTATTAAACACGGTAGCTCGCCCTCAAATTTCCAATCTTTGTTTTTCTCGAAGTTAAATACCTTTTCGAGGAAGGTTTCTTTAGTTAAAAGTTCCATTTAAATTATCCTTTCATTAATTGTTTTCATTGTTTGTGTTTTCTGTTGCTGACTTCAAAAGAAAGTCATCAATTGCACTCTTGAATGTTTCTTTAGGGAGTGCACCTGTTGACATTTGAGGCTGTCCTTCCATAGGAATGAAAAGCACTGCAGGAATACTCCTGATGCCAAAAACGGAAGCCAGTTCACGTTCAACCTGTGTGTCAACTTTATAAATATAGATCTGTCCTTTATATTCTTCAGCAAGTTCATCCATAATAGGAGCGATCAACTTACATGGCTTACACCAATCAGCATAAAAATCGATGATAGCAGGTTTGTCGCCAATATAGTTCCACTCTTCTTTGTTAGCCTGAAAATCCATTACACGTTCTATAAACATGTCTTTGTTCATATGGATGGTTTTGCCTTCAACAATATTTGTTTCTTCGCTTTGTGTCTTATTATCAGACTGCGCTTTGGTTTCTGTTGAATTACTGCAGCTCACTGCAATAATGGCAACGATGAGTAATAAGATAGTTTTGAAGTTCTTCATGTTATTTTTTGTATTTAATTGATTTGCAAATATAATGATTAAATAATAAATCGCAATAGTATCACTTTTTCGTATCTTTGTCAAATATTGTTCCAAAGCGAAAATGTGTCAGTTTTGTCATGAAAAAATTATTTGCAAAAATAGATCCCTTGAAATTCAAGAATGAATTTGCCAGTGATGAGCAATGTCTTTCCTTCCTTTCTGAAATGAAATGGAGCAAAGGTTTTGTATGCCGGAAGTGCGGAAACACCAATTACTGTAGTGGGAAAAAGCCATATTCCCGTCGTTGTACAAAATGTAAAAGTGAGGAATCAGCTACGGCGCATACTGTTTTTCATGCATGTAAATTTCCCCTCCCATCCGCCTTTGAATTGATGTATAATGTCTGCCACAAACCTGACATTTCTTCCTATGAACTGTCACGTTTGCTTAAAACAAGACAAATGACATGCTGGAAATTCAAAAAGAAATTGATGGAATGCCTGGAAAAAAATGATGGTTTGCTGCTGGATGATGGGCACTAGATGCTGGATATCAATCCATAATTCATAATCATTGGGGTTCCGGGTGCCAGGTACCGGGTACCGGGGAAAATGTAGCCATGTAAAAATGTTGCCATGTAACCACTGAGTCCTCGGGGCAAGCAGTGTAGCAATTTAACCATTTAGCCATGTAACACTGTAACACTGTAACACTGGAACACTGGAACACTGGAACACTGGAACACTGGAACAAGATACTGGATATCAAACCATAATCCAATGCTTCCTCTGTCCTTATAACGAAAGAGGATAATTCATAATCATTTCAATACACCCCGTCCCTCGTCCCTCGTCCCTCGTCCCTTGCACCTATTAGCCTCCGACTGCGTATTATAATGTCTTTTGAATTATTCTATAATTAATTTCCTGTAAGAAGTTTCTTTTCCACAGTTCATTTCCAATAGATAGATCCCGGCTTCTATTTCTGATACATCAAGGATTATTGTATTGCTCCCGCTTTGTGATTCAACCTCTTTACTTAGAATATGCTGTCCGGTCATAGCGGCAATGCGAATGATTGCTTTCTCATTCATTGATGTGTTCCATTCGATATTTACACTATTCTTGGCCGGGTTAGGGAATAATTGCAGGCTTTGATCAATGTTGTTCTCTTCAACATGAACCAGATCGGTTTCATAGTAGGCTTCCCATCCCGGTGCAGTGATGGTATAGTTTGTCGAAAATGCGACAAACATCCTTCCCGATGGGGATGTCACGGGACCGGCTGTGATGTCGCCGGAAAATTCAGCCAGCAAAACCTGGGTATCCAGATCAAACACCTTTACCACGTCATAGGTCTCTTCTGTATTAAATGATGTAAAGTAGATGGTAAGTTCACTTGCTCCCGGAGGATCTAACATCCACATGCAGGTGGTGCTGTTATGGTAGTCTCTTGACCCGCTTCCGTCAAAAATACTTCCTGATTGTTCAGTATAGCTTGTCATACCACTGCAATAAACAGGGATCTCTGATTCATATTTCAATAGCCAGCCCGGAGCTGTCCCGGAAGCATCTGAGCTGAAAGTAATCAGTATTTTATCTCCTGAAGATGTGATCTCTTCAGGAATATCAGTGCCTTGAAAAGTTCCAAGAATGGGGGCTGAAGTTGTTTCTCCGTCATAAACAGTTAAAACATCGCCAGCTTCTGTTGTGAACCTCAGGAATTGCAACGTAATATATTCAACTGAATCTTCCGGGGCAATGAGCCAGCTGCAATCGGCATCCGTTTGATAATCATTTACCGGCCCACTGCCATCATCAATGGTTCCATCCGTTCCGTTGAGTGTTTTCGCTCCCTGGCAGAAATAGGGATAAGAATACTGATTGGTATCAGGGAAGGCATTGATCACCACTTCCTGGGCAAGGTTAAAGTTTGACCCTCCCGGGTTGAGGCTATTGGTATAAAAATAGCCGTCGAAGGAACCACTCCAGCCCCAGTTAAAATGATAAAAGTTTCCATCCTGGTAACCATCGCAAACAAATGCATGTCCATAGATATTTGGTACCGACCAGCCTGCATAATACAGGGGTATATCACGATCAAGATGTGAAACCAGCAAACTATCCCAGTCAAGGGTGGTACTATCGCGGTATACATAGATTGTTTCAGGCGAATATTTAAAAAATGTGCGCAATGCATAAGCCGCTTTGTGATTATACATTCCCGATCCGTCAGGACCGTAAACCATATCACAGGCAATTCCCAGGTGATGGAGCAATAAAGCTAGAGCAAGGTTGCTCTTGGTAAGTTCGGTTGGCATTTTATCCCATTCATAGGTCGTATTTTCATAGTCAGCACTCAGGGTGCCGTAGGGAGGACAGGAATACGTATAAGAACCTGTTCCTGTTTCGGGCCAGCGAAAATAATTGACTACCTGCCCAAGTGTTGTAGCTACACATCCGACATAACAGTGCCCTCCGGGTCCGGCAGGATCAGCAGGGCAGGCTTCATTATAAAACTGTCCCTGATCCCATGTGGTTGTAATCAGGGGCTCCACATTTTTTTGAAATCTCAGTGGTTTCAGATCTGATTCATCGTCAGTAAGAAGGTGATGCCAAAGCTCCTTTATTTCCGGAGAAGCATGTATTTGAAGGCTGACAGCTTCATTGATCTGCAGTTTATATTGCTCTAGGAGATCTTTCATCTGGGGAGGCATGCCTGTCTCCGCAAAACGCCCATTCAGGGAATAGCCCAAAACCGGCCTGACCTCATCATAAGCCGAAACAATAACATAACCACCATTGTATATATTAATGGCATACAAGATGGTGTTGCCTTCAAACTTCAAGTTTGAAACTTCTGCTGTCGCGATCGCATCATAGGAAGTAGGTGAATATTGGTTCACACGTTCGTAAAAGAAATTCACTGCGACCTTTTTTGCCGTGGCTTTATCTATTTCACTTGCAAAAATGCTGATTCCACAAAGGATCAGGAAACTGAGGATGATGATTCTTTTCATGAGAAGATGATTTTTGATTTCCACATTTATTGTAATACCAAACCGACATAAAATTTTCATGATAAATATACACAAACATTATGAAAAATTTTATATGGAGGTTCCCTCTGACCAATTTATATTTTTTTTCAGAGGAAATGTAATAAAAAAAGGGAGAAGCCAATCCTGACTTCTCCCTTCGGTCGCAAAGACCAAAAATATCATTGAGATTATTTAATAATAACCTTTTTGTTAACGCTGCCTTCAGTACTGCTCAGATTCAGGATATAAATGCCTTTTGCAAAGCTTGATACATCAATCCTGTTGCTAATATTTCCTGAAGTATTTGTAAGCACATTGGTATAAACTGTTTCACCGGTTACATTCACCAGTCGCATTTCAACGGTCTGGGTTTGTGCAAGCTTGAAGTTTACATTGAGTGCATCATTTGCCGGGTTAGGAAAGACATCCAGCTGAGTGAATGTTTCTTCTTCATTTACACCAACATTATCAATTTCATAAGAAATTTCCCAACCAGGATAATTTATTGTCGAATTGGAAGACCATGTAATAAAAACATAATCATTGGTACACGTAAATGGGCCGGGGATATCACTTCCTGAGAAAGTACCCAAAGGAGTGTTTCCGTCAAATACCTTAACAAGGTCTACACCTTCTTCAGTTTCAAAGTAGTTGAAACTAACGATAATTTCATTAGCATAAGCAGGCTCTATTTTAAACATGCAAGTAGCACCTGGGCTATAAAAGAAATCTCCACTACCATCACTGAATGTGCCAAGAGGATCTGTGAGTGTAACCAATCCTGAACAAAAGTCAGGGAATTCTGAAACGAATTCAGCCTTGAATCCTGCGCCATGGCCCGTACCATCAGTTACAAGTGTGATTAGCATTTTGTTTCCTGTGCTCGTGTGCTGTGGAGGAAGGTCGTTTCCTGTATATTCTCCCAGCATAGGGGCGGCAGTTGTTTCTCCATCATAAATTCTCAGAAAATCACCAGCACCGAGTTCAAAACTAACAAAATAGAGTGTGATATCAGTTACTGAATCCTGAGCATTTTGTGGGTCAAGGAGCCAGCTGGCATCTGTATTAGGCAGGTAATCCTCAATCGGGCCGCTACCATCAGTAAACTGACCGGAAGGTTGTGTGATCACTTCCTGTCCTGATGCATAATATGGATAGCTAGGGTCGCTTGGGTAGAAATACCTTACAATGCCCTGTCCAATATAATAACCTCCAACATCATTCAGTGCATAGAATCCGTTTCCATATCCGCTCCAACCAAAATTGAAGTGGAAATCATTTCCTGCATATCCGTCGCAAACAAAGGCATGTCCACCCTCAGTTGAACTTCCTGAGTAATACAATGGACGGTCGATATCGATCTCAGCTTTAAGCATTGTGATCCATGTTGTCTGGGCATAATTAACTTTTTCAAGGTATTGTGCACTATTGTATTTCCAGAAAGCATTCATTCTGTTTGGAACAATGTAGCTATAAGCTCCTGAACCACTGGGGCTAAAATTCATATTAACGGAAACTGCACAATGGTATCCCAATTCGGCGATTGGCAAGGGGTTTTTTATATGGATGTTGTCCATCATTCCGTTCCATTGATAAACAGTATTTGCAAAATCTGCACATTGTACTCCATATGCGGGATTACCGGGAGTATAGCAATGATCACTTGTCCCTGAAGTAGGGTAGCGGTAATAATGCATGATCATCGACATGGCAGTTGCAACACAACCAACATAAACGTGTCCTGCAGGACCGCCTGCATCCTCAGGGCAAAGCAGATTGTAAGGTGAGTCCTGGTTCCACATTGCAGTTAAAAGAGGATCAACATCTTTGGGATCTTTAAAGGTGTTGAGGGATGATACTTCATTTGTCAAGAGGTGTTTCCATTCCAGTGAAGTTGTTTCGTCAGCCTGTACATTGTTTTCACGGATAAAATTGATCTTGTCAACATAATCCTGCAAAAAGCTGCTGTATACATAGGCATGTTCGCCTTTTGGGAATTCTTTTTCAAATGAAAATCCGATTACAGGTGTGTATACATCTTCAGCAGAGATGATAACAAATCCACCGGTAGCAAAATCAAATGCATAAAAGGCAACGCCATCATTCAGATACCTGGTATAATCATAGGTGATTACTACATTTTCGTAGGCAATACCTGCTTCATACTGGTTCATTTTTTCGAAGTAAGCATTGATGGCAACTTTACGCGCTTCTTCTTTAGTTACCTCTTTGGCCTTTATGCCTGAAATGGCAAAAATGGAGAGGCTCAGGGTCAATAGTAAGATTCTTTTCATGGTTTGTTAATTAGGATATTTGTTCTATCGTCGGCAAATATATATATAAAAGTTTACTTATAAGGCAAGCAAAATCGCATTTATTGAGATTGCTCCTTTATTATACAGACAGCATTCAGGCCTTATTGGTTGTCAGGAATATCTATTAATTCTTTCAAATCCTTCTGCTCATTCCTTCCTATCCAACGCTTATTTTTATTATTTTCGCTGCTCTAAGAGATTTACAGCATATGGCATTATTAATTAAAAATATTAAAGCATTGCTCCAGCTTAGGGAAGGAGTTGCATTAAAGGTAAGTGGCAGGGAGATGTCTGAATTGCCACAAATTAAAAATGCCTGGTTGCTCACTGAAGGGGATCATATTCTTGATTATGGAGAAATGAAAACCTTCAGCGAAGCAGAAAAGATGGCTCCGGATCATGTCCGGATTATCGATGCAAGCGGAAGCATGGTCTTGCCGGCATTTTGTGATTCTCATACACACCTTGTATATCCCGCCAGTCGTGAAATTGAATATATAGATAAGATCAAGGGCCTCACTTATGAGGAGATCGCAAAAAGAGGGGGAGGGATCTTGAATTCTGCCAGGAAATTGCATGAGAGTTCAGAAGAGGACCTGATCGAATCTGCATTGCTCCGACTGAATGAAATTATGTCTTATGGGACCGGGGCTGTGGAGATAAAAAGTGGATATGGACTGAATACCGAGGATGAATTGAAAATGCTGAGGGTGATCAGGGCATTGAAAGAACGTTCGCCCTTAACGATTATTTCAACATTTTTAGGAGCGCATGCCGTTCCCCTGGAATACAAAGGAAGGCAGGAGGAATATGTCGACCTGCTGATCAATGAAATGATTCCCAGGGTGGCTTCCGAAGATCTGGCAGAATACATTGATGTTTTTTGTGACAAGGGCTTTTTTACGGTTCAGGATACC
>CAZASJ010000059.1:0-13698 GCA_964487735.1 uncultured Bacteroidales bacterium
TCCATAAACAACTATGATTTGCTGATAGGAAGCATTGATGTCAACATCATTACTACATCCGTTGATCAAGAATATGCTGATGAGAATGAAGAGCAGTCGTTGCAGTTTATTCATTATAGTGATTTTAGAGGAGTACAAAAATATGCAAAATATCAATATGCCACCAGAAGCCTGTATTTTTATAATGCTTTTGTACGAATAAAGCCTAAGGATTTGTGCGGGATTGTTTTAATAGCCTTTGTTATTTTCTTTATACCTTTGCGGCAGTCGTTGATCTTCAACTAATAAATGACCAGATGGAAAAAGAACAAAAGTTCCCCAAAATAACCACCCATGTGCTTCAGGAAATGAAGCTCAAAGAAGAAAAGATTGCCATGCTTACCGCTTATGATTTCAGTATGGCACGTATTCTTGATCAGGCAGGGATCGATATTATCCTGGTAGGTGATTCTGCTTCAAATGTGATGGCGGGTCATAAAACGACCTTGCCGATCACCCTAAATGATATGATTTATCATGCATCATCCGTCATGCGCGCTGTAAAGCGGGCATTGGTTGTTGTCGACCTGCCTTTCGGAACCTACCAGGGTGATTCTAAGGTTGCATTGCAATCTGCTATCCGCATCATGAAGGAGTCGGGTGCGAATGCCGTTAAAATGGAAGGTGGCGGGGAAATCCTCGAATCCATCGAAAGAATATTGTCAGCAGGGATCCCTGTGATGGGGCATCTTGGTCTTACACCGCAATCGATCCATAAGTTCGGGACTTATGTAGTGAGAGCAACCGAAGAAGATGAAGCTAAAAAATTATTGCAGGACGCCATCCTGCTGAACAATGCAGGTTGTTTTGGATTGATCCTTGAAAAGATCCCGGCTAAACTTGGTGGCAGGGTTGCCAGGGAAATACGCATTCCTGTCATTGGCATAGGTGCCGGCAGTGAGGTTGACGGGCAGGTATTGGTGCTTCATGATATGCTCGGGATCACACAGGAGTTTTCACCAAGATTTCTGCGACGCTATCATAACCTGAGTGAAGAAATCAAAGGCTCAGTAAAAGCATATATCAAAGATGTGAAGAGTGTTGATTTTCCGAATGAGAGAGAACAGTATTAGGGATGCCGAGTGAAGAGTACCGAGTTCGTAGTTCGTATTTCGTATTTCGTAGTTCGTATTTCGTAGTTCGTAGTTCGTAGTTCGTAGTTCAAAATAATGTATTATCCCATCTGATCCTAAATTTCAAACCGATCAAACAGATCCGAAACATACATCCGTCAGAGGTCCTTTACGAGGACAATCACATTATTGTGATCAATAAACGTTCGTCGGATATTGTGCAGGGCGATAAAACCGGCGATGTTCCGCTGAGCGAATTGGTCAAGCATTACATTAAGGGCAAGTATAATAAACCGGGAGATGTATTTCTCGGAGTGGTGCATCGCCTCGACAGGCCGGTTAGCGGTGCAGTGATCTTTGCCCGGACCAGCAAGGCCCTCACCCGCTTAAATGAAATGATCCGCGACCGAAAAATCAATAAAATATACTGGGCCATCACAGCAGGCATGCCCGCTGAAAACAAGGGCCGGCTGATCCATTATCTGAAAAAGAACCAGAAGAAGAATACTTCATATGCTTATAGTGAAGACGGTGAGGGAAGGCTACGGGCAGAACTGGAATACCGTTTTCTTTTCTCATCCGACAACTACCAACTGCTGGAAGTTGACCTGCTTACCGGCAGACACCACCAGATCAGGGTACAACTGGCCCACGCCGGATGTGTGATCAAAGGCGACCTGAAATACGGTGCGCCAAGATCCAATAAAAATGCCTCCATTCATTTGCATGCCCGGAAAGTAACATTTATGCATCCTGTTAAAAAAGAAATGCTTGAGATCACTGCTCCTGTTCCCAATGATCCCCTGTGGCAGTATTTTGAGTCACAACTTTCCACTTGATCAATCTGATTACGAATCTGCCTTTCTTTTCCTAACTTTGGCTTATGCAATTGAGCATCCACCGGCCGAATGTCGTTTTGAGGCTTATTGTCATGTTAATCATGGTGATGGCTTTCCGGACAGCCTCTTCCCAGTATTACAATACCGGGCAGGAAGCTGCCTCCATTCACTGGAAAAAGATCAAAACGGATCATGTGAGGATAATCTTTCCGGATTATTGGGAGGAAAATGCGAGATGGCTTGCATCCTACATTGATTCAGTCCATCAATATGCTTCAGCCTCGCTGAATTACAATCCAAAACGCATACCTCTGATCCTTCATACCCAAACATCCTCTTCCAATGCCGTGCTTGCCTGGGCTCCCAAACGCATGGAATATTATGCTACTCCACCTCAGGATATGTATGCACAGCCATGGCTCGAACAGCTTTCAATTCACGAATACAGGCATGTAGTTCAGATTGAAAAGCTGAATCAAGGGCCTACCAAAGTGATCTCCTGGCTTTTCGGGCAGCAGGGAACGGCAGCTATTCTGGGTTTGTATGTTCCTGCATGGTTTCTTGAAGGGGATGCCGTAGTGGCGGAAACCGGACTTAGCTATTCAGGAAGGGGAAGGGTGCCGCTTTTTGAAATGAAGATGCGGACGCAGATATTAACAAATGGCTCTTATTCATATGATAAAGCCAGCATGGGATCTTATAAGGATTTTGTACCCGATGCCTATGAATTGGGATACCTGTTGGTGAGTGAAGCAAGAAGAAGTTATGGACCTGAGATCTGGGAACATACCTTGAACAGGGTGGCACGAAGGCCATATATGGTTACGCCTTTTCAAAATGGGATCAGAGAGATCAGCGGAAAAAGGAAAATCCCTTTTTACAATGATTGCATAGACAGCCTGAACCGACGGTGGGAAGGGCAGGATCGCTATACAAAGACACAACTTCCTCTAAGTCCGGTTAACGGATGGAATAAGCATTATACCGACTACCGGCATCCTAAATTCCTGAATGATTCAATGATCCTGGCCATGAAGGTGAGTATGGACGATATCATACGCTTCGTTAGCATCGATGAAAAGGGAAAAGAAAAAGTGATATTTACTCCCGGCTTTCTGAAAAGCGAAACCCTATCACTTTCATCAGGGAAGATTTGCTGGCTTGAGACCAGGCCCGACCCTCGCTGGACGCACAGAGGCTACACAAGCATAATCATTTATGACACCAAAAATGGTGATTACAGTCGGTTTAAGCATAAACTCCGGCTATTTGGCCCGGCCCTTTCTCCGGATGCTTCCTCCATTGTTGCCGTTAAGATCGACAGCCTGAATCATTATTCCCTGGTGATTATGGATGCACTCAGTGGTGTGATCAAGAGGGAAATTAGAACACCTGCAAATGCATTCCCGTTGACTCCGGTTTGGGCAGGCGAGGATCTGATACTTGCCGTACTCGTTTCCGAGGATGGAAAGACCATTGCAAAGTTCGATGTTTCTTCAGGCAGAAGCAAAACCCTTTTAAATTGGGAGTATACTGACATTTCCCAGCCTGTTTACCATGCTCCTTTTATATATTATACTGCCGGATATTCCGGAATATCTAATATCTATGCCCTGAATATAGAAGAAGGGGAGGTTCAGAAGGTCTCCTCGGCACGTTTTGGGGCAGTCGACCCATGCGTTTCGGCGGATGGAAAAACCTTGTTATATGCGGACTACAGCGCTGAAGGCTACAACATTATCCGGTATCCCCTGTGGTTATCAGAATGGGAAGCACTCAATTATGTAGAGGATGCATCAATCGGCCTTTCTGAAGATATGGCTGAACAGGAAGAAATTATCCCTCCGGGTTCAGAAATCCCATTGTCTTCAGCGCCGGTGAAAAAATATTCAAAAATCGGGAACCTCTTCAACTTTCACTCATGGGCTCCCTTGGATATCAATGCCAGTACCATGAATATTCATCCGGGTGTTTCCATTATGTCACAGAATTTGTTGAGCAGCAGTTTCCTCACTGCGGGTTACAGCTATAACATAAGTGAACAGGCGGGGAAGATATATGGTTTGTATACATACTCCGGTTGGTATCCTATCATTGAACTGGGTGTTGATTATGGCTTGCGAAGAGATTATGCTTATCTGCCGGAGCAAACTGAAATTAAGTGGAATGAAACAAATTTAAGGGCAGGCATGAGGCTCCCTTTGAGTTTTAGAAAAGGGAAATATTATTCAGGCATGCAAATATCGGTTTATGCAAATCAGGGTATTCGTCGCATGAAGGCCGGGATGCCTGTCGAATTCCGAAGGCCAGATGTATTTTCAATGGGGTATGGCATTAGCATATACAAGCAGATTAAATCAAATTTTAAGGATATTTTCCCAAGGTGGGGGCAGCGTTTAGGTTTGTATTACAGGCATACGCCTTTCCAGGGGGATGAGGTCAATTACATTGCAGCTGTCACGCTTGGCTTATATTTTCCCGGGATCATCCGGCATCAGGGATTGAGCATTTTTGCCGGCTATCAGCAAAGAGATATCATTTATTATAAATTCAGCGATATTGTACCATATCCGAGGGGTGTAGTCGGGAAACAGGATGAAAAATTGTTTTCGCTGCGCGCAACCTATGCTTTTCCCATTGCCTATCCCGATTGGAGCATTGGCCCGCTAATCTATATGAAAAGGATTCGTGCAAATATATTCTATGACTATTCCTTTGCGCCACGAATAAGAGGGGACCGCCAATACAGCTCCGTGGGAGCTGATCTTCTAACCGAAGTACACATCCTGCGCTTTGTTGCACCTTTTGAGTTCGGTGTCCGAAGTGCATACCTGCCGGAAGAGGAATCATTTTATTGGGGATTTTTGTTTTCGGTTGGTTTTAGTTCGTTTTATGTGGGCGATGGGCCAATAGAGGAGAAGCCAAGCTTTTAATAATGATAATAACAAATTGTATTCGTATATGAAAAAAAGAGAATTAACATTTAAGCCCGAACTTGAATCAATTATTCAGAAGTGTCAGTTTTGCAATATGGCAATGGTAGATGCAGATGGTGCTCCCTATGTGATACCAATGAATTTTGGCTATGAAGAAGATCATATCTATTTACACTCAGCCCGGAGCGGGAAAAAGGTGGATGTATTGATGAACAACCCTAATGTATGTATTTCATTCAGTACCGATGAAGAGCTTCGTTGGGTGAATGAGGAGGTTGCCTGCAGCTGGGGAATGAAATATAAGAGTGTTCTGGCAACAGGCACCGTAGAGTTTATTGATGACTATGATGCCAAGGAAGAAGCATTAAAAATAATCATGAAGAATTATTCCAACATCGATTTTAAGTTTAATGCTCCCGCAGTGAAAGACGTATTGGTTTTTCGCGTGAAGATCGGGAAACTTGAAGGCCGGGCGTTGGGATGTTAGAAATTTGATATCTGATATCTGAACTCTGAAATACTGGAACCGAGGGGGTGCCTTCGCTCGGCATGACAATAAAAGTATCATAAACATAAAAGGGCGCGGCACACAATAATTGATTTCATTGGAGTGCCGCGCCCTTTTCAAATAAAAACCGCTGAATTGTCACCGTGAGCGAAGTCGATCGGTCGATATCAATTTAGCAATAAAATTCTATATTTTCCCTGGTATCCGGAACCTGGTCCTTGCACCTTGCACCTTAAACCTATGATGAAAGCCACCGCTCCGCTTCAATGGCTGCCATACACCCGCTTCCTGCGGCAGTGATGGCCTGGCGATAGATATGATCCTGTACATCGCCTGCGGCGAATACACCTTCAACACTTGTTTTGGTTGAATCTGCAGCAGTTACGATATACCCCATATCGTCCATTTCAAGCTTTCCGGCAAATATCTCTGTATTTGGTTTATGGCCAATGGCTACGAAGAATCCGTCAACCGGGAGTGTTTTCTTTTCGCCATTTTGGGTATTCTGAACAAGTACTCCGGTTACTTTTTTACCAAAGCCTTCCACTTCGCCTACTACTTCAATAGGAGTGTGGTTCCACACCATTTCAATGTTTTTTGTATCGAACACCTTTTTCTGCATGGCTTTAGAGGCACGCAATTCATCACGGCGGTGGATCATGTATACCTTGTTGCATAATTTGGCCAGATAAGTGGCTTCTTCGGCGGCAGTGTCACCACCACCAACGATGGCTACGTCTTTTCCTTTGTAAAAGAATCCATCGCATGTAGCACAGGCAGAAACACCGTATCCATTGTATGTTGATTCAGATTCCAGTCCAAGCCATTTTGCAGTGGCACCGGTTGCGATGATAACTGTATCAGCTTCTATCACTTTGCCATCATCTGCTTTGGCAATGAATGGGCGATTAGACATATCGATCTCAGTAATCATTCCCCAGCGTACATCAGTATCAAATCTTTCAGCTTGTTTCTTCAGGTCTTCCATCATGGCAGGCCCTTCCGTTCCTTCCGGGTAACCCGGGAAATTATCAACCTCAGTGGTGGTGGTAAGCTGACCTCCTGGCTGCAATCCCTGGTACATTAAAGGTTTTAAATCGGCACGTGCAGCATAGATGGCTGCTGTATATCCTGCGGGACCTGATCCGATGATCAGACATTTGGTTTTTTCAATAGATTCACTCATCCTTATGGTTTTTATTTGCTATTTCTAAAATTAACTCTTCAAAATTATTTGTTCAGGATGCCGGTCATGAGCATAGTTTAACAATTCATAATCTGCGATCCATGATCAAACTTCAGCTTTGACAAATTTACATATTTTTACTCTTTTTCAATGTGATGTACAATAGTCATAAAGTATGCCAAAAAGTTGATATGATTAATTATCAGAGGAATATGTGTTTCTGACAGAAAGATAATTGCTGACAAATTGTCGGCACGAAGCTCCTACAGATCATTCCATTTCACTACCTCCAGGTCCAACCACTCCACGTCGCCCCACCTGTAGATCCTGTTAGGGATATCTTTGCCGGTTTTATCCACCTCAACAGTATTCCAGTCACCACGGGTGATCTTAAACTCGAGCATATTACCTTGTCTGGGGATGGAGATAAAATAATGACCTGCTTCATTAGAATTAAATTTCCATGATTCATCGCCGGCATCCCAATTGTTAAAATTCCCGGCAACATACAAGTCTGCACCTTCAGGTGTGTTTCTTGGGTATCTCGATATATATATTGTTAATTCACCGCCTAGGGGTACTGAAAGGTCGGCCCAGTTCCAGATGGACACAATGACAGTATCGGATGATTTTTCTTTTTCTAAGATCCGGTTGTTGATCTCATAGCCATAGTTGTCTTTTTCAACGGTTCCCCAGCCACCACGGGTGAATTTGTATTCTTTGTTATAAGCTCCTTTCGGCAAGTTGATAAAATACTGTCCTTTTTTATTCTTCTCTAATCTGAGGTTCATATCATATGGGAACCAATCATTGATCTCACCTACGAAGAAAATAGGGTCCTTCTCAGGTGTATTCTCAGGAATTCTTTCTACGAGCAGGGTGATCATATTACCCTTCGCTTGTTCAAGGTCATACCATGATCTAACTTCCAGGAACAGGGTGTCAGCCTGACCATAATACAGTGTACGGGGCTTGATCGTATTCCCCAGGCCATCAGCTTCACTCCTTTCCAGGTTCCCCCGGGTAACCTTGAATTCCAGGTATTCATATGCCTGGGGACGGTACACCGTTAGCACCGGCAAGTTTAATGCTTCATCCAAGTGGAAAGTATATTCATCACCAGAAACTTCCCAGTTACTGAAGTTACCTACCAGCTTCAGCAAGGCATCTTCAGGTGTGTTTTCCGGCAGCGATGACAGTACTATCACCACCTTATCGCAGTCAACCGGATCCAGATCGGACCAGCTATAGATTGCATTTGTTGTTATCTGATTGTCGCCATAGATCAGGGTCCTGTTGTCGGCCTCTCCACCACAATTGTCTTTTTCAACAGTTGTCCAGTCGCCCCTTGTGAATTTGTATTCAAGGGTTCCCACACCCTGAGGCAGATCAAAATAATACAGCGAATCATTGGCCTTTTTCAGGATAAAATTCGGATCTCCCGGATCCCAGTTGTTGAAATCGCCAGTAATATAAATATCTGCATCTTCGGGAGTGTTGGAAGGTATTTTATTTACTTCCACCCGCATTTTATAGCAGGATGAAAGCATGATCATCATGACTGATAAATAAAGGAGATATTTGAGTTTATACAATTTCATCTTAATTTTTATGTGTCAATTTTTACTGATCCAGCCAATCCAGAAATTCCTTCGTCCTGACCCGGCTGACCAGCACGTTTTCTTCTGCCGGAGGTTCCAGGTCAATCAACAAACGGCTGTTAAAATACTTACTTACTTTTTTTATAGACCGGATGGAGGAAATATAGGATCTGTTCAAACGGAAAAATAGTTTTGGGTTAAGCATTCCATCCAGTTGTTCCAGCGTATGCTCAATAATGTACTTATGCTTATCATTTCCGATTAAAAACACGATGTTGTCCTCAGCTTTAAAATAGGCCGTTTCAGAAATGTCGATGCTTTTTATTTGATCACCTATCCTTGTAAGAAAGCGATTTTTGTAATCCTTTGTGGCCATCAACTGAATTACCTTGTTTAATTGCTCCTCATGAATACTTTGCTTCCCTGGGGAGATATCTCTTTTCATTTTCTCAAATTTCTTAAATGCAGTCTCAAGGGCATCCTCATTTACAGGTTTCAACAGATAATCGATGCTATTTAGCTCAAAAGCTTTTATGGCAAATTCATCATAAGCCGTGGTAAATATTACAGCAGAACTTAGCTCGATCTCCCTGAAAATTTCAAAGCTTAAACCATCCGCTAACTGAATATCCAGGAATACCAGGTCGGGATGCGGATTGTTGCGGAGCCATTTAATGCTATCTTCAACGGAGTCTATCAAGCCCAGTAATTCATAGTCCTTTCCGGTTTTATTTATTAGGCGGATCAATTCCTGCTGCGAGTAAGGTTCGTCTTCAATAATCAGGATTTTCATATTATCGGGACTTTAACAATGAATTTTTCATTTTCATTTTTGACAATGATCTCTTCACCACAGATTGCTTTATATCTGCTTGAAATATTTATAAGACCCATTCCACTACCTTTTTCCCTGGCTGACTTTGTCTGCAATGGGTTCTCAACAAAAATATAATTAGCGTTATTGTAGATATTGATAGACAGGGGTTTTTTGTCAGAAACAATATTATGTTTGACAGCATTTTCGATCAGCATTTGTAGTGTAAGTGGAGCGATCATCCTGTTAAGATAGTTTTCTGCTAAATTAATTTTAATAGCAAGTTTTTTGTCAAATCTGAGTTCAAGTAAGAATACATAGGATTTGATAAAAGACAATTCCTCTTCTATTGAGATTAGCTCTTTGTGCCTGGTGTCGAGCACATGCCTGTATACATCTGATAACCTTCGTATGAATTCGGCCGAACGATCAGCATCTTCATAAACCAAAGATGATAAGGTATTCAGGCTATTGAATAAAAAATGTGGATTGATCTGTGCCTGCAGCATCTCAAATTCGAATTCAGCACTTTCTTTTTTATACTTTTCAGCCTGGGCCAGTGAATTCCTCCATTGGTTTAGTAATACAAATCCAAAATTAAAGACATTCAGGATGATGATTATGAACGCATAAAATAGGGCGATGGTTAATTCGTCTGTGAAGAGGATGTAATTCCTGGGAGAAAACAAATAAATATACGCAAGGCGGATTCCGGTAAATAGGATGAACCCTATCAGAAGGTGCAGAAGTATTTGCAGATTCAATCGTTGTACAGGTTTATGATCCCATCCTGAACCTTTGTTGAGCCATTTATTGAGAACATTGATAATTTCAATGAATGCAACAACCAGAGCAAAGGCACCCAGGTACCATTCCAGTGATTGAAGAACATTAAAATTTCTGTATTGAAGCCTGAAGATAAGTTCGAGCAGCATTCCTCCGGCCATTGCCAGAAGGAGGGCAAAAAGCAATCTTTTAACAAAGCTCTTCAATGCAGTTTTTAACATTAATGTCATTCGTTTCTGACTTGAGGTATTCCCCAAAATTAGCCAATCCGATCATGAAATCAAAGAACGAGTTTTAGGGAGTGATGTTATTGTCCGGTGTTTTCATTGCTAATGCTTTTCCTAAGCACTTCTGCTTTGTTTCTTTTAATTACGTATTCATATTTCCCGGCTTCCAGCATGCTCATGTCAAATCCAATTCTGGCAACATTGTCTTTTTTGAGAATATAGGAGTATAATTTTATACCCGCATCGTCATAAACACTGAGTGTTACCTTGTCATTGGCAGGTTTTTCAATCTGGAATTGAACGATGTTATTTGGGAAAAGGTTTATGCTTGCCTGAAATTCATTATGAGAAACAGCTTCTGTTTTTTTAATGGTATCAGAATTTTCGGCATTGCTGTTCATTGCAAAACTCATCATTATGACGAGGAGTGAAAGGCTTAAGATTTTTGTTTTCATGACATTTGTTTTTTAGGTTGATGCTGTAAAATTAGATCAGCTCAAATGCCATTGAAAGCGTTTTCGGGTGAAGTGCAGAATTGAATGGGTGAAGTGCAGAATGAATAAGGTGATCTCCATCCATGTTCAGAGCCGGTTTCCAGACCGGGCTTGCAGTTGTTTAAAAAATAAGGATCCGCTCAGTATGAGACCGATGGTCGCATATTACCTGGAGCATCCATATCCCGGCAGGAAGATTTGCATTGACATTAATACGGTTTCCTGCATTTCCTTCGGTACTGGATTGATATACAACTTGTCCCTGTTGATTCAGGATTTTTGTTACTACAGCTCCGCTCAACCCTTCCTCGAATTCAATTGTAAAACTTCCGTTTGAAGGGTTTGGGTATACGCTAAAGAGATCCTTTTCTGTCTCCAGGGAATTGATCCCGATAGAGCCCGGAATGTAAACATCTGTGATGAAAGCACTATTGGTAAAAGTAGCAGCGCAGAATTTCCATACTTCATCTTTTAAAAATGGATTAGAAAATCCTGTTATACTCGTTGCAGGCATGTTTTCGTTGCTCAATTCCCAGCTGGCGCTTGTATCAGAACTCATGTAAACACCGTCGGAAGAAGTGGCAGCATAGATCACTCCATTGTTTTCGGGAGAAATCATCATGTCAGTGAATTTAGAATAATTACTTCCCAGTGTAAGATTTGCATATTCCCATGTTCCGCCAGCGTTTTCAGATCGATAAATTTTTCCGGCCTGTCCGCCATAGCCTCCTGCACCTCCATAAAGAATATCAGAATTTACAGGATCTGTAATGATCACACTACACCAATGTGCCGCCGGAGGAATCCCATTTGAGATCGGCAACCAGTTTGTGCCTCCATCAGGACTTTTTAAGAAACCACCCTCTCCATCCGATTTATAAGCTGTGTAAATGATCTCATCGTTAGAATTCGGGTCAATAAACAGGTATTTAAAGCTGTCATTTTCCGGGCCCTGAAAAACATTGTCCCAGGTGGTTCCTCCATCTTCCGATCTGTATAATATCCCATCCCATCCAAATGAGCCAAAATTGTTGCCACCGACAAACAAGAGATCCGGATTGGTTCCTGAAACATAAAGGGAGAATACCTGAGTTTCAAATGAGGATCCCATATTGGGGCCTGTATTGCTCCAGTTGATGCCTCCATCGGTTGATTTATATAAACCTTCGGCAGCCACGGTTGTAGGCCCGTTCGACCATGCATATAAGCTTCCGTCAGCCCCATATGCCACCTGTGAATAGCGGGTAGCCGGCAAAGCAGCTACAAGTTCCCAATTTAGTCCGCCATCATTTGATAGATAACATCCTCCTGAGTTTTCACCTTCAAAGGCTACCAGCATTTGTTCGGGATCGCTTGTGTTCACTTCGATATCATTAAGCAATAGGGTCGCAATACCCTTGTTTGCATATTCCCAGTTGAGTGCTGCATCGGTACTTTTGCATACTGCCAGACTTAAAAATCCTGCATAAAGAACCTGGTTGTTGCCTGGCTCCATAGCTAGAAAACGTGCTGAGCCATTCTCGCCGGCTCCAATTCCGTCAAAGTTCCAGCTTGTTCCACCATTGTTCGAATAGTAAACGCCATCACCTTCGGTTGCTACATACAATGTATTGGCATCACTGGGATCGATCAGGATATGATTTGATACTTTGTTTGGGAAGCTGCCCGAAATGTTTTGCCAGCTTGTTCCATTGTCCATTGTTTTATATATGCCCAATGTTTGTCCGCCAAAGAGTTGTCCTCCCGCCAGGTAAACGGTTCCCCCGCTTACTGCAAGATTGTTATAAGGCTTGCCTGTAGGCAAATTTCCTGTGATATCCGACCATGTATCTCCTCCATCAAAACTGGCCACAACCATGGCATTGCTAAAGCTTTCGTTTCCGATTGCGTATAGGTTTTGATTGTTATTTGGATCGACCACAATGTTGACCAGCGACCAACCGTTGGGCATGACACTGATCAGATCAATAAGCGACCAGGTCAGGCCGGCATCAATTGATTTTATTAAGATCCTGCTACTGGTACCATTTGCTGTCAGCGCAAGGTACATGATGTCAGGGTTTGTTGGATCGATCGTGGCATCTAAAATATAGGCACTGCTCAAAGGGTAATAAACAGTTGACCAGCTGAGTCCTTCATCCATTGATCTGTATAGTTTGCCATAATTATACAATCCTCCTGCGATGATGATTCCATTTGAGTTTGCTTCGAAGCTGGTGATCTGACCACTGGCCAGGGAGGCCAGCTCATTCATGATTGCCCAATTTTCACCACCATCCTCACTAAGATAGGGTACCCCCGCTGCAGCAAATACCCGGTTTGGATTTAATTGATCGATGCAAATATCCAGCACGTCCCCACCATCAGGGCCCAGGGAAACCCAATCGGTACTGAGCATTGATTCAGACAATGAAGCTTGTTCAATGGCTTTGCTAAAGAATTTGCGTTCGCTATTGCCGAACGGGTCCATCGATTGGGCTTGAGAGAGTTGTGAAGAGAAGGCCATTCCTGCCAGGAGGAATATCAAGAAGTAGTTGGATTTTTTCATGATCACTTTATAAAGATTAGGTTAATTGGCGCACCTAATGTATACATATTTTGTATATAAATGAAGCAAAAGACAAGAATAATTCAAGAATCCAATGAATGGCTATCTTCTTCCGCCAGCATGGCTTCCACCACCACTGCTTTGTGGCTCATTCTAAAGGATCTTCTTCACCCGGCTATTTGTCGGAAGACAAGACTTTTTATGTTGAAACAAGCATTTATTCACTTATCACGGGCAAAAAGATGTGGTCGGGTACAACAACATTTAATCCATCAAATTTGGAACAAACCTCGGATGAGATCATTACAGCCGTAAGGAATGAGCTGATGGCAAAAGGGCTGATAAAAGAGAATTAGCCTTTTAATCGTTTTTGAGTTTTGAGTTTATTTAAGAACAAATATCTGTGCAATACACTCAATGGTAATGTATTTACCAGTTTTTAAAGGGGTTTTTTATCAACATTGAGTTATAGAAACGGGCATCACCGGTAACCTCTTCTCCCAGCCATTCCGGTTTATCAAAAGGATGATCTTCAGCAGGCAATTCAATCTCCGCTATTGTCAATCCTTCATTATCACCATAAAATTCATCAACTTCAAATTTCAAGCCGGATTTCTCAGGAACGATAAACCGGGTCTTATCAATTA
>CAZASJ010000059.1:13798-18912 GCA_964487735.1 uncultured Bacteroidales bacterium
CTTTCTATTTCTTGTCCCATAACGTTTTAATTGGCTAATCTTTTGTCAATCCTTCCAACAATCCTTTTGGCTGCCTGTAAATTTAGATGTTTTCGAGGCCATCTAATTCATGTTCTTTAATGGTTTTTTATATCTTCAATCTCAGTTGATTCTGTATTTAATGTAAGGGTCATTGCACCATTGATCCAAACATACATATATTCGCAAATGGTGATACTTCAAATTAATTGTCCATTATTCAGATTTTTCAATTCTCTTAAAAGTTTTATAAGGAGTCATCTTGTTTAATGTCAAATGAGGCCTGCTAAAATTATAAAAATTCTCCCAGGCTTTCAATTTCTTCTTTAAATCATCATTGAATAAGGTCAGCACTGCAGGGTCTTTGAGGGAGTCTAGGGCCTTCTTCAGGCCTCATTCTGATCGCAATCCTTGCCGCCGACTGCAATCGTTGTGCGGTATTTAATATATCTTCTGTCACAATGTAGTTCATCTTTTTAAGATTGGATGAACCGATATTTTCTTAAACCAGCAGAAAACAGAATTATGATTATTCAAATAGAATTTTCTGTTCAATTCCGTTTTACGTTTTAAGTTTTCCACCTTTGCTCCCCTTCGGCGGATATAGTGGGTTTTGAGTTATTTCAACACTTTGGAATTTAGTTCTTGGAATTTGGAACTTAAAATGATCGTGTTGTGGCGCAGTTTTGATATAGAATAAAAGGGCTTAATTCCCTTCAAGGATATACTTCCGGAGTTTTTCAGTTGCGGGATTGTTAAATAGATTTTGAGGTTTTCCCTGCTCAATGACCTCTCCATAATACATAAAAATCACATGATCAGCCAACCTGACAGCTTGCCTGAGGATGTGAGTAACAAGAATGATTGTATAGTGCTGCTTCAGGTCCCGGAACAGATTTTCAATAATCTTACTGGAAATTGGATCCAAGGCTGATGTTGGCTCATCGGCGAGAATTATTAATGGTTTTACGGCAAGCCCACGGGCCAGGCAAAGTCTCTGCTGCTGACCAATCGACAGGCTTGTAGCCGGACTTTTTAAACGATCTTTAACTTCAGTCCATAAACCCACTTCCCTCAGGTTCTTTTCAACAATATGAGCAATCGTTTGTTTATCGTGTACCCCTTTTAATTTGATGCCATAAGCTACATTTCCATATATTGAAAGAGGCAGGGGGTAAGGGTGCTGGGATAGGAGACCCATCTTTTGCCTGAGCGCGGGTACATTTCTGCTTATATGGAGAATGTCCTTGTCTTCAATAAATATGCTTCCTGTTACTTTAAGCTCTTTTTGCAGGTCGGTTAGCCTGTTCATGCATTTTAGCAATGTTGTTTTGCCGCAACCCGACGGGCCAAGCATGACGGTAATCTTGTTCTTGGGGATCTCGATATTTATGTTCTTTAAAATGTGATGATCTCCTGCATACACATTAAGGTCTTTCATCCTTATAATAGGTTCATGGGATAGGGATATTGGCTCGATCCCAATGTCGAATTTGTTCATGGTGTCAATTTCTTGAATATACATATCATTCTATTTTATGTTAGACCTGGAAAACCTAATAGCTAAATATCTTGCAGTCAGACTGATGAATAAGATAATACAGGTAAGTATCACAGCGGATGCAAAGGCGCGTTCCCTCACTTCCGGAATTGGAGAACTGAGCTGAAAGAAAATAGCCAGGGGCAGGGTAGCTGCCGGCTCATCTAAGTTTTGAGGGATCAGGTCTGTGTATCCGGCTGTAAACAATACTGATGCTGCATCACCAATTCCACGGCCGAATGAAAGCAAAATAGCGGTTATGAACCCCGAAATCCCTTGTCTGAAAAGTATCCTGAAAGCTGCTTCGCTTTTTGTAGAACCCAAAGCCAGTGTGGCTTCCAAAAGTCCGATAGGTACTGTGCTTAATACCTCATCAAAGGTCCTGGTCATAATCGGGGTAATAAGCAGAGCCACTGTTATTATGCCTGCAAGCAAGGAAGCATTTAAGCCAAGATAAATCATAAGGCTAAACCCGAATGCCCCGTAAACGATTGAGGGAATCCCCCATAAGGCATCCAGAAAATAACGGATGGTATTTTGGGTCCGGCGGTATCTGACGAGATGCACATTGATATACAGGGCTGCAGGTACACCAATGACCATTGCTATCAAAGTTGCCCCTAATGCAATATAAAGTGACCCGATAATTGCATTTAGAACGCCCCCTTCACCGCCATAGTAGTATCCTCCCTTAGGGGCTTTGATCAGCATATCGACAGATAGTGCCCCAAAGCCCTTTACGAAAATAATGATGATAATCAGCGCAAGCAATGCCATAAGAGAATAGGTGGCAAATCCTGAAAGAACTTTGAAAAAACGTTCTTCAATATATTTTCTTTTATTCATCGCTTTTTGGTTTTGTGGATGAGATATCTGAAAAACATGTTGATGATCAGGATTATGATGAGTAAAAGAAAAGCAGCAAACATCAATGCTGAATCATATTGGGGGATGGATAACATTTCGCCATAATTATTTGCAATTAGTGCAGGAAGGGGATACCCGGCTTCAAATGGATTGAATGTGAGATGAACCCTGTTTCCAACCACCATCATTACTGCAAGGGTTTCTCCAAAAGCCTTGGCCAGTCCTAATCCGTAGGCCGATATTATTCCGGGATAGTTTTTTCTGATTACAACAAGTTTAACGGTTTCCCAATAAGTGGCGCCAAGAGAAAGGGAAGCTTCTTTTAATCCTATCGGAACAGTGTTAAACACTTCTACAATCATATTCAGCATATAGGGAATGCACATAATTGAAAGTACGATCCCGCCCGAAAGAATCGTATATCCAGAGGAGCTAATATTAAGAAGAGGTGCCAGTATTTTACCTACCAGTGGCACAACGATCAATACTCCCCAAACACCATAAATCACAGAAGGTAATCCGGCTAATATATCGATAACGGGCTGCATCAGGCGGATGAGCCTTTTGGATGCAAATTGCGAGAGGAATATTGCAGCAAGCAAACATACGGGGGCTGCAAAGATAAATGACAGAAAGGTAACATAAATGGAGCTGAAAATAAAGGGCAAAAACCCGAATTTTCCTTCCGCCGGCAACCATTCAGTAGAACAGACAAGGGTGGCAAAGTCTTGGAAATCAAAAAGGGGTGCTGATTTGATATACAGGATAATACCAATAAGTATTGGAAGACAAAGGATAAAAAATAGTGAAATGACCATCCATAAGGAGGAGAGTTTGTCTGTCAGATATCTGCGGAGGATCATCTATTTATTTTATTTTTTCCAGATAAGCATTGATCCTGCTTTGTTCGATGGGCACATATCCAGCTGGTTTCACATAAGCCTGGCCGGAAGTAAGCGTCCATTCGATAAAGTTGAGGGTAGCCTGTTTTTTAGGCTTTCCATTAGAAACAAAATACAATTCCCTGGCCGGGGGTGATGGGTATATGCCTTCGGCAATAGCAGCGAGTATATCTTCAAAGTTGCCATAAAAATCTTCAGCCGGATCAATCATACCGTTTGCATTAAGATCGATGGGGATCACTTCAAGTCCAGGACGTTTTTCTCCTGTTTTAATATTGTAAATGAAGATTGTGTTGTTGAAACCAATCCCTGCCGGATCAAGTGCCACAGCTTCTGCCAATCCTGGATCGCCATATATACCAATACCACTGAGGTTTTCTTGTTTGGCACCAAGGTATTTTGCCCAGGTTCCGGCTGCGCCACATGCATCAGAACGGGTGTAAACCGTTATGGGCTGTTCTGAATTATTATTCAGTAATTCGCCCCAATCCTTTATAGAGCCTTCTATAAAAATGGCCCTGAATTCCTCCCTGCTAAGGCCACGTGCTTTTAAGGAGCTGAGCAATGGATTTTTATCACTGATGGTTGGGAGTACCGCATCAATGGTTAACCCAATCCACCAAACGCCCTGATCAATTTCCTCGGGGGCGATCTCTCGTGAAAACATTCCCAGGTCAACTGTTCCTGAGAGTGCATCGGTCATCCCTTTTCCTGCGCCGCCAGCCGATATATTGAACCTGATCTCCGGATGCTCAACTTTATATGCTTCGGCCCATTGTACGGCCAGCGGATAAAGGGCAAAAGCACCGGAGATACTGATTGTTTGTTCTTTCCTTTTCGCAGTTGTACAAGACGTTAAGAGTAGTATGGCTGCAATCCAATATTTGAGATTAGAAAGGTTCATGATAGCTTGTTTTTATTTATTATTAATTTGTTGCTTGATGAGTGTACAGGAGTGGTTTAATGGTAAGCTGCAGGTAAATAAATTGAGGAGTTTTTTCGCTGCTGATTTGCTGAAGTTCTTTTAATGAAGTTGTCGGGATCATAAATGAGTATCCGCCTTCAAGCGTTCCCCATGTGCGGAAAATGTATTTAAGAACCAAGTCGTTTTCAAAGGCGAGGTTTTTATTGGCAGGTGTATTCGGATTCGTTTTGGCCAGCCAGAAATAGTGTCCTGAATTGCAGATGAGAAGTGAAGGGCATATCTGGTATTCCAGGTAGGCATACAGATCGACCAGGCCGCCATCCTGTGTATGTTTCCTGAAATCCCTGAAATAATCCATATTGCCAAAATACCTGTGTCGTGCCCCATATAGAACATCAAATAAGTGATCAACTGTTTGAGATGATCCTACCAAATGGTTCCCGGAGAGATAGCCCATCCCGATGCCGGGGCAGACTTTCCCAAAACCGTAGCTCATATCGGCATCAAGCAAGAAGGCACTCACAGCAGTGCCTGTATTGTTTTTCCCATATTGATAATATATATCAGCATTGGTGGAAAAATTATTCTTGAAATGCTTAATATAAAGGCCAGAAGTTTGCCTGAAATACAGTTTGTTGGTCGTATCATTTTCTGTTTTGCCGGAAGCAATGTGAAGAAATGATAAGCTGAGCTTATTACTGAACGCTTTATTTACCCATAAATAGTTAAGGGTTTTTATCCTTTCGGCGGGATAATAGTTATTGAGGGAAGTCTCTAAAAGAGTATTCCATGATCCTGCCAGGTGAATTTGCCAATCATTTATATGCAATTTAGCAACCATGGCATCATAGGAAATTCCAAG
>CAZASJ010000060.1:0-4371 GCA_964487735.1 uncultured Bacteroidales bacterium
TGCTGTATAATGCAAGGAGCAGGGCAGCTGTAAAGAGCGGATTTAATAAATTTTTCATATCTCAAGGATTATTTCCTCAGACCAGGGAAGTGGTTGTGGCAAGGGCTTTACCACTGGGTATTGAGGTAATTATAGGTAAGGAAGATGAGGTTGAATTTTCGGAAGGCCTGTTTGGGGCACTGATTCAGTATCCCGACCAGTTTGGTGAGATAAAGGATTATCGCAGTTTTGTTGAAAAAGCACATGAAAAAGAAGTTGCCGTGGCAGTTGCCGCCGATCTTCTAAGCCTCACCTTATTGACTCCTCCGGGAGAATGGGGTGCTGATGTAGTTCTGGGAAGCACACAAAGATTTGGTATACCCATGGGATATGGTGGCCCGCATGCAGCTTATTTTGCAACACAAGAAAAATATAAAAGAAATATTCCTGGCAGGATCATAGGAATATCGGTCGATGCTGAGGGCAATCAAGCTTTGCGTATGGCACTGCAAACCCGCGAACAGCATATAAAAAGGGAACGTGCAACTTCAAACATCTGCACTGCCCAGGCATTGCTCGCCATCATGGCCGGGATGTATGCTTCTTATCATGGGCCTGCCGGATTGAAAGCAATTGCACGGGATATTAACGATTACGCCTGTATTCTTGGTTCTATGTTGAATCAATTAGGTATGAAGCTTCATACCCATACCTTCTTTGATACCATCGTTTTTGAATTGCCTGAAGGCCTGACTCTTAAGGCAGTGAGGGAGGAAGCGCTCCATAAGGAAATAAATTTCCGCTATCTGGAAGATGGAAGGATTGGCATCAGCCTGGATGAAACAACATCGGTTGATGATGTACAGGAAATACTGTCAATATTTACCAAACTGCTGGGTTTCGAGCCCACACAGGAAAAGGAATGTGCCGACAGCCTGCCTAAGGAATTGCTTCGCAGTACTGATTTTATGGAGCATCCTATATTTAACAGCATGCATTCTGAAACAGAGATGATGCGCTACATGAAAAAACTTGAAAACAGGGATATTGCATTGAACCGCAGTATGATCCCTCTTGGTTCATGTACCATGAAACTCAATGCAGCGGCTGAGCTTTTTTCTCTCAGCTGGCCTGAATTTAACGCCCTGCATCCATTTGTCCCTGCAGAGCAGGCTGAAGGATATGCTGAACTTATTGAAAATCTGGGCAAGGACCTTTCTGAGATTACCGGTTTCTCAGCTATGTCGTTTCAACCCAACTCCGGTGCCTCCGGTGAATATACCGGGCTTCTGGTCATAGATGCATATCATAAAAGCAGGGGAGAGGGACACAGGAATATCTGTCTGATTCCTTCCTCAGCACATGGTACTAATCCGGCCAGTTCAGTCATGGCAGGGATGAAGGTACTTATCGTGAAGTGCGATGAACATGGAAATATAGATGTGGACGACCTGAGGGCGAAAGCCGAAGAGCATAAAGAAAATCTGGCTGCTCTAATGGTGACCTATCCTTCCACACATGGTGTGTTCGAGGAGTCAATCCTTGAGATTATGGATATTATTCATGAAAATGGGGGTCAGGTGTATATGGATGGTGCAAATATGAATGCTCAGGTAGGACTTACAAGTCCCGGACTTATTGGAGCGGATGTTTGCCATCTCAATTTACATAAAACTTTTGCCATTCCTCACGGTGGTGGCGGACCGGGTGTTGGCCCGATTGGCGTTGCTGCACATCTTGTTGAGTTTCTGCCCGGGAACCCTGTAGTGAAAACCGGAGGAGAAAATGCGATTGGACCCGTTGCCGCAGCACCATTTGGCAGTGCAATGATCCTTCCTATCTCCTATGGATACATTAAACTCCTTGGCAGGGATGGCCTTAGAATTGCTACTGAATATGCTATTCTGAATGCCAACTACCTGAAGTCAAAATTGGAAGATTCCTTCAAGATACTCTACACCGGTAGGAACAAACGTGTGGCTCATGAAATGATCCTTGATTGTAATAAATTTCTTAAAACGGCAGATATTACTGTTGTGGATATCGCAAAGCGATTGATGGATTATGGCTTTCACGCACCAACCGTGGCCTTCCCTGTAATTGGAACACTTATGGTTGAGCCAACTGAAAGTGAACCCCTCTCAGAGCTTGACAGATTTGTGGAAGCTATGCTTAGCATTCGCAAGGAGATAAAAGCTGTTGAGGATGGGAATTGCTCGAAGGAAGACAATCTGATCAAACATGCCCCGCATACTCTTGCGATGGTCATGGATGAAGACTGGAAATTCCCTTACAGCAAGAAAGATGCCGCATTCCCTAACGGCGTGCTTGTAAGAGATAAATACTGGCCGGATGTAACACGCATCGATGATGCTCATGGAGATCGAAACCTGATCTGTACCTGTGGTTACACTGAGGATTATATCGCTGAGTAATCACAGGAACAAGGAACTCTTCTTTATTTCATTTCGAAGAGCAAGGCAAGGAACTCTCCTTCATTTCATTTCGAAGAGCAAGGCAAGGAACTCTCCTTCATTTCATTTCGGAGAGCAAGGCAAGGAACTCTTCTTCATTTCATTTCGAAGAGCAAGGCAGGGAACTCTCCTTCATTTCATTTCGGAGAGCAAGGCAAGGAACAAGTATCCAGCATCCAGTATCCAGTATCTAGTATCTAGTATCTAGCTCCCCAAAGCCTGATAGGCATATCCGATATGTCCTATGATATCACTGGCCAATGAGGCTTCATAGCCAAGGTCTTCGGATGCCAGGTCGCCTGCCAGTCCGTGGAGGTAAGTTCCAAGCAAGCATGCATCCTTCGATGCATAGCCCTGGGCAAGCAATCCAAGAATGACACCGGTTAAAACATCGCCGCTTCCTCCTGTTGCCATTCCGGGGTTTCCCGTCGAATTATAAATACATGTTCCATCCGGACAGGATATTGCAGTGGAATATCCTTTCAATACAACATAAACATTGTATTTGACAGAAAATTCGCGTTGCAGCTTATCTCTTTCGAAGGCATTTTTACTTTCACCGACCAGGCGTTCAAATTCCTTAGGATGTGGCGTGAAGATACTTCCCGCTGGGATGAAAGAGATCCATGTCTTGTTTTCTCCTAAAATATTGATTGCATCAGCATCGAATAAGAGTGGTACTCCTGTATTTTGAATAAGGATCTTTAAGGCTTGCTGGGTTTCCTTGCTTTGTCCGAGACCGGGGCCAACTCCGATCGCATCAAAGGGCGCTAGGTCCGGAATTTCAGAGAATGCTGTTTCCGACCTGTCAATGCTTGTCATTGCTTCAGGAATGGTGGTTTGGATAATATCATAACCTTTCTGAGGAATGTGTGTTGTAAGGAGGCCTGCTCCTGTGCGCATACAGGCTTCTGATGCCAGCACAGCTGCACCCATCTTTCCGTAACTTCCTGAAATAAGCAATGCATGTCCGAACATTCCTTTATGGTCGAACTTTCTGCGTTGTTTGACCAGCTTTTTAATATCTTCTTTCAGCGATAGAGAATCTGCTTTTTCTACACTGTTCACAAAATCGGGATGCAGGTTGATGTTCATGATCTCCCACTGCGTAACATATGGAAGATTCTCTGCGAACATAAATGCTTTTTTTGCAAACTCAAATGAAAGTGTAATGTCGGCATGGATGATCGCTCCTCCGCTGTCAATGCTTGATTTATCGGCAAAAAGCCCTGATGGGATATCGATAGACAATACTCTTAATTGCTGTGCATTTAAGTATTCAATAACTTTTGCAACGAAGCCCGTAACAGGTTTCGACAAACCTGATCCGAATATGGCATCTATGATCCAATCTCCTTCTATTTTTTCGGGCAATTGGTCAATGCTGCTAATCTCGTTTATTTTTACCTTTTTTTGGTATTTGAGGTTTTCGAGGTTAATGTTGAAATCTTCGGATGATGTGTCAGAATATCTGATAACAAAAACTTCTATCCTGAATTCTTTCTTAGCAAGCAGGCGTGCAATGGCCAATCCATCTCCGCCATTGTTGCCAAGCCCGCAAAAGATTTTAACCCTATCGGTTGAATTGAATTTCTTCGTCATCCATTTATAGCATGCTTTTGCAGCACGTTCCATCAGGTCGATCGAGTCAACGGGTTCATTTTTAATGGTGTATGCATCCGCTTCGCGGACCTTTTCTATGGATAGGATCTTCATTTTAAATTGGCTTAGTTGTCTGTGTAAAGATACGTATTATAATAGTGAAAGAACAAGAAACAGGGAATAGGGAAAAAGGAACTCTCCTTCATTTCATTTCGGAGAGCAAGGCAAGGAACCAGTATCCAGTATCCAGTATCCAGTATCCAGTATCCAGTATCTAGTATCTAGTATCTAGTATCTAGTATCTAGTATTGTTTAC
>CAZASJ010000060.1:4391-12913 GCA_964487735.1 uncultured Bacteroidales bacterium
AAATAAACCATTCCCTAAGTTCGAAAATGTTGAGATCATTGGTGCCGGCTCAGAAGGCAAGGCAATTGCAAGGGTTGAAAACAGAGTGATCTTTGTCCCTTTTGTTGTTCCCGGGGATGTTGTAGATATACAGGTTGTTAAGAAGAAGAAGAGCTATTTTGAAGGGCGGGCTGTTAAGTTTCATAAATATTCTGAAAAGAGAATAGAACCAAAATGTGAGCACTTTGGTGTTTGCGGTGGATGCCGGTGGCAGAATATGGATTATAACGACCAATTGTTTTATAAGCAAAAACAGGTTGTTGATAACCTGGAAAGGATCGGTGGTTTGACTCTTCCTGAGATGAATCCCATTCTTGCTTCTGACAACATATACCATTACAGGAATAAACTGGAATATACTTTCTCCAACCGGCGGTGGTTTGTTGAAAAGCCGGATCCGGACAATCCTCAGGTACTGAATCGCAATGGCCTTGGATTTCACCTCCCGGGAATGTTTGACCGTATTCTGGACATTGAAAATTGTTACCTGCAGCGTGATCCATCCAATGCCATTCGTCTGGCAGCGCGGGATTTTGCGCTGGAAAATGATTACGAATTCTATGATGTAAAAACATGGAGTGGTTACCTGCGAAACATGATCATCAGAACTTCCTCAACAGGGGCGATCATGTTGATTATGGTTTTTCGTTTCGTCGACCATATAAAAATGCCTGCATTGTTGGATCATCTGGCCGAAAAATTCCCCGAGATCACTTCCCTGATGTATGTGATCAATGATAAAAGGAATGATGATATTTCGGATCTTGACGTAAAAATATACAAAGGGGATCCATTTATTATGGAAGAAATGGAAGACCTGAAGTTTAAGATAGGTCCTTTATCTTTTTTTCAGACCAATCGTGATCAGGCTTTAAAATTATATCAAACGGCCAAAGATTTCGCCGGGCTGAAGGGCAATGAAATTGTGTATGACCTCTATACCGGTACAGGAACAATTGCTGCATTTGTTTCGCGCTTTGCAAAAAAAGTAGTTGGGATTGAATATATTGCCTCTGCCATTGAAGATGCAAAAGAGAACTCGGCATTGAATGGTATTGACAATACGGTTTTTTATTCGGGTGATATCCTCAGAGTGCTCAATGATGCTTTTATCAAAGAAAATGGGAAGCCGGATGTGATCATAACGGATCCTCCTCGCGCCGGTATGCACGATAAGGTTGTTCATCAGATGGTGAAAATTGCTCCGGAAAAGATTGTGTATGTTAGCTGCAATCCAGCAACTCAGGCCCGCGATCTTGTAATATTGGCTGAACACTATACTGTAGAGAAAGTGCAAGCGGTTGATATGTTTCCACAAACACATCATGTTGAGAACGTAGTGCTTCTGAAGCGGAAATAGGCAACATCTTATTTTGATAGCAAACGAATGTGTCCGGGATTTGATTCGAATATCGAATCTTGGATATTATTTTTGCTCGATCAATTTCACCAACTCATCCAGATCAAAGTTTTCACCTTTTACAGTTATCGTGGCTAGCTTATAGAAAGCCTCCCTTTCATGGAGTTGCGATTCAACAAAGCTTTGCATCTCATTATTCTGAACATCGCGGATCACCGGACGAAGCCTTCTGGCGCTTTTAAGGCGTTGAGCAAGAGATTTGGGGTGCATTTTTATGTAGACCGATATCCCTTTTTTGTTCATGAGTTTCATATTCTCATAGAAACAAGCAGTGCCTCCTCCGGTTGAGATCACCGCATCCTCATGATCATTTATGATCTCATTCAGGCAACGGTTTTCTAATTCGCGAAAGCGATCTTCCCCGAAGTGATCGAAAAAACGGGGAATGCTATATTTGAATTTGGATTCGAATGCATCATCAAGGTCTATAAATGGAAGCTGCATCCTGTTGGCAAGTCTTCTGCCAATGGTTGATTTTCCGGCACCCATATATCCAATAATAAAGATCCTCATAGGGGGGATAGATATAGCATGATAAAGTTAAGGAAAAGCAAACGAAAATGCAAAAGTCAGCAGGCTATACTCCCATTATTTTCTTGACATACTTCGTATTGCAGCAGAAACAATATCTGGAATGTCAAGGCCATATTTTGCTAATAATTCCAGGGGTTTTCCACTTTCACCAAAGTGATCGTTTACAGCTACCATTTCTATGGGGGCCGGCATTTTCCTTGCCAGGCATTGGGCAATACTGTCGCCAAGACCGCCATAGATAGAATGCTCTTCAGCTGTTACTGCACAACCTGTTTTTTTGATTGATGCTAAAATGGCTTCCTCGTCCAGTGGTTTTATCGTATGAATATTGATAATTTCAGCACTAACTCCTTGCTTTGCCAATTCTTCAGCGGCTCTCAGAGCCAACCAAACCATGTGTCCGGTGGCAAATATGCTGATATCATGCCCCTCCCTCAAGGAAAGAGCTTTGCCGATTTCAAAGGGATGGGCAGAAGTTGTGAAATTTGGCCAGTCGGGCCGCCCGAATCGGAGATAAACAGGCCCATCATAATCTGCAATGGCATGAGTGGCTGCCTTGGTCTGGTTGAAATCACAGGGGTTGATCACTGTCATATTCGGAAGCATTTTCATCAGGCCAATATCTTCAAGAATTTGATGCGATGCCCCATCTTCACCGAGTGTTAATCCTGCATGAGAAGCACAAATTTTAACATTCTTGGCAGAGTAGGCCACAGATTGACGAATCTGATCATATACCCTTCCGGTTGAGAAATTTGCAAAAGTGCCGGTGAAAGGTATTTTTCCTCCGATGGTCAATCCTGCAGCCATTCCAATCATATTTGCTTCAGCAATCCCGGTTTGAAAAAACCTGTCGGGGAATTCTTTCTTGAAAGCATCCATTTTTAGTGATCCGGTAAGGTCGGCACAAAGGGCTACTACATTAGGGTTTTTCTGTCCGAGTTCGTGTAAGGCCTCTCCAAAACCTGCGCGTGTGGATTTTTTTTCAAGGGTTGGTGTTTGGGTCATAATATCAGATACTATTGATAAATTTTTACGTTAGTGGTTTTTCCGGAAGTAATGCGAAATCTTTTTTCAATACTGAAGGCTGCCCGGTCGGAATACTTAGCCCTGAACACTACGCGGTATTTACCAGGTTGAAGTATCAAAGACTCCTGCAAGGGGCTTTCCCTGAAATTATAGATCCAGATAAGCTCATTTTCCTTCTCAAGGTAGAGGCTTCCGTAGCCCTGTGCTGATTTCTGTATTACGGCTATGCCCGGAACAGGGATCTCAACAGTCGTTGTTGAACTTTGGGCAATATTAATATCGTCGATGTATATTCTCGGTAAACAAAGGATTTCCAGGTTATAGTCGCCAACAATGTAGTTTTCTGTTTGGCCGAACTGTTGCACATTTATGGTTTCCATACTTCCTTTACGCCTGACAATGGCCTGTAGGTTCCTGCTGGAGAGGGATGTCCCTTCCATTTTTAGGCGCAACTGCCCTTGAGGAGTTGATACAGGAATAATGGTGTGTTGCCCTGCTGTGATAACAATGCTGTCGGCCCTTGCAGCTGGTAGTGTGTGCACAACAACATCATATGTTATCAGGGGGTCAATAAACAAAGTGTCGGGAAGTCCTTTTCCGTTCAGTGTTTGTATGAAGTTATACTTTATCTGTCCGGAAACGTGATCATAAAAGGTCATATTGACATTGGTCTCCGAAGGCTTGTTATAAACATCAAGCAAATTTACCTGAGCAGTAGTGGAATTTAATGCCTGTGAAATAACCAGGTCAAGGGCTTTGCTGAATTGTTCTTCACTTGAAGCATCGAAATAAGTACCAACGCAATCGAATGCTTCCCTGAAATTGCGGCCTATACCGATAACAAATGGTTTAAGTGCGATCCCCTTTTTCTGAAGATTTTCAGAAACAGCGCAGGGATCACCCCCACATTCTTCCAGGCCATCTGTGATGAGAATAATAATATTTCTGCATTCTTCGCAGTCGGGAAAGTCGCTTGCCGATTGTTCAAGGGCAAATGCAATGGGTGTTGTTCCTTTAGGCTTGATGTAGCGTAATTGATTTTTAATCCTTAATGCGTTGCCGTCGGCAAAGGGAACAACAAGGCGCGTATCATTGCAATCCTGTGGTGGATATGTTTTTTGATGTCCGTAAACACGCAGTGCAAGCTGAATATTTTCAACATCCTTTAGGCTATCAAGCAGGTTGGATAACAGGTTTTGCGCGATATTCATCTTAATATCACTCTGCCAACGCCCATACATGCTCTGCGATCCGTCGAGCACAAATAAAATACGGGTAAGTGGGGGCGGTTTTTCCTTATCCTCCTGGGCATTTAATTGTCCGAAAGAAGCTGAGATAGTGAATATCAGCAGTATGATCAGCGTATATTTAGTCAGGGATATATTCATTCAGGCATAAAGGTATCAATAATCACCAATTGTTTCTTCGAGTTGCTCGAGTGCCCGGGCTGTCTGTTCATCGTTGGGAGCATTTCCATGCCACTTGTGTGTTCCCATCATATAGTCAACACCGTAGCCCATTTCAGTATGCAACAATATAACGACAGGAATACCCTTGTCAGTATATGTCAGTGCTTCTCTGGTGGATTTTATAACATCTTCCATATTGTTGCCTCTGGCTTCAACAACTTTCCAGCCAAATGTTTCCCATTTTGCTCTGAGGTCGCCCATGGCAAGTACATCATCAAGAGAACCATCAATTTGCTTGCCATTATAATCGATGGCAGCAATCAGATTGTCAACCTTGTTGGCAGCGGCATACATGGCAGCTTCCCATACCTGGCCTTCCTGTAATTCGCCATCTCCCATCAGGCAAAATATCTTATTGGACTCTCCATTGATCTTTTTTGAGAGTGCAGCTCCTACCGCAACCGATAAACCCTGGCCAAGCGAACCTGTGGCGATCCTGATACCCGGCAATCCTTTTTCTGTGCATGGGTGCCCTTGCAAACGGGTACCAAGTACCCTGAAAGTACTTAATTCTTTAATAGGGAAATACCCTGAACGGGCAAGCACACTGTATAAGGCGGGGGAAATATGACCATTGGACAGTATAAAGACATCCTGGCCCCTGGCATCCATATCAAAGTTATTTGGATCATGATCCATGATCTCAAAAAACAAGGCAACAAGGTAATCACAGGCACCCAGTGAACCACCCGGGTGGCCTGAGGCTGCACCGTTTACCATACGGACAATATCTCTTCTAACTTGTGTGGAAACCTTCTTGAGGTAATCAATATCAGGCATGAGCTTTTAGGTTTGTTCAAAACTAATGTAAATATCCCAAGGCTTCCTAAAGAAATATTAACATTTAAAGATTATTTATTAAGAAATCAAGCAAGCGGATTATTCCGGGTTTGCAATCCTGTTCCCGGATGGATTGACTTTGAAATGCGCAATACTGCTACTCTCCTTATTATTTTCTATTTTTACACCTCAAAATTTCTAAGATGCTGCGACCGCTATTCCTCGTATTTTTTCTTTTTGTTCTTGTTAATCCTTATCTCTCATATAGTCAGGAGGACATTCAAGAGCGTTCATGGGTTGATTCCGTTTTCAATTCTTTGTCAATTGATGAAAGGGTTGCCCAGCTTATGGTTGTCAGGGCAAACGATCCGGGTAAGGAATATTATAAAGAAATTGCAGGGTATATTAAGGATTATAACATTGGGGGTGTATGCTTCTTCAGGAATCATCCTCATCATCAGGCCTTGACTACTAATCTTTGGCAATCACTGGCAAAAACGCCTCTGTTAGTAAGTATTGATGCTGAATGGGGTTTGGGCATGCGATTGGATAGTACCACTGTTTTTCCATTCCAGATGAGCCTTGGTGCCATTCAGAACAATGAACTGATTTATAAGATGGGTGCGGTCATTGCAGATGAATGCAAGCGTATTGGCGTTGCGATGAATTTTGCACCTGTCATCGATATAAATTCCAACCCGGACAATCCTGTAATTGGAATGCGATCTTTCGGACAGGATAAAGAAAACGTCATGCTCAAAGGATTGGCATACATGCAGGGCCTGCAGGAAAATGGTATCATTGCGACAGCCAAACATTTCCCGGGACATGGGGATACGGATACAGATTCACATCAGACCCTGCCGGTGATCCCTCACTCAATTGAAAGGCTCGACAGCCTGGAGTTATACCCTTTCAGGCAATTGATAAAAAATGGACTTGGGGGGATTATGATAGCGCATTTATATATTCCGGCTTATGAAAACAGGGAAGGGGTCGCTTCTACTTTATCCAGGGATATTGTGAGTGGGCTTTTGCGTGATGAGCTCGGATTTAATGGCCTGATCGTTACCGATGCACTGGATATGAAAGGGGTTACCAAATATCATAAACCGGGTGAAATTGAATTGCAGGCACTGATTGCTGGGAATGATATACTCTTGCTCCCGGCAGATGTCCCAAAAGCTGTAAAGCGCATCCGTCAGGCACTTGATAAAGGCGAACTACCCCTCTCGCTTGTCGATGAAAGATGTCGTAAGGTCCTTGCCTATAAATATAAAGCAGGTTTATCACAAGAAAAAGCCATAAAAACCGAAAACCTGTATACTGATCTTAATTCTTCCAAAGCCAGGGCATTGAACAGGACCTTGTACGAAGCTTCAGTGACGCTGGTGCGCAATGAAAACAATATTTTGCCCCTTGAAAGATTGGATACCTTGCAAATCGCTTATGTTTCCCTGGGAGCCTCCCTGGAATCAGATCATTTTGGGAGTACGCTGGGGCTTTATGGCAGGATCGATCAATATGCACTTTCTTCAGCCGATAAAAAGAAAAATGTTAATGATTTACTCGAAGTTCTGGAAGCATATAACCTGATCATTGTCGGAATCCGAAATACCAATATATATTCATTTAAAAACTATGGTATCCCTGAAGAGAATTGGTCATTTTTAAGAGAATTAACAAAGAACAAAAAGGTTATTCTTGATCTTTTTGCCTCACCTTATGCTTTGTCAGCGCTTGGTTCAGCAGAATTACCGGAAGGCATTATTGTCTCCTATCAGGATAATGAATTAACAGAAGAAGTGGGAGCTCAGCTGATCTTTGGTGGTATAGGTGCTCAGGGTAGATTACCTGTGGGAGTAGCAGGATTGTATGAAAGCGGACACGGTATTGACACCCGGCCGTTTCGCTTTCATTTCGTGGATGCAGCAAGCCTTGGCATCAATGACAATTATATCGAAAAAGCAGATTCAATTGCCCTGTCGGGAATTCAACTAAAGGCTTATCCGGGTTGCCAGGTGATCGCTGCCAAAGACGGGAAAATATTCTACAATAAATGCTTCGGTTATCATACATATGATAATAAGCAAATACTGAAACAGGATGATATTTATGATCTTGCCTCGCTGACTAAAATTGCCGCCACCACACTGGCTGTTATGGATATGTATGCTAAAGGAAGTATTGATATTGATCAAAGGCTCTCGAAATATCTTCCTTATTTAATTAATACCAACAAGAAGGATATCATCATACGGGAACTTCTGGCGCATCAGTCGAGATTCAGGGCATGGATACCCTATTTCAGATATACAGTGGAAGGGAAAATAATGGATCCGGATATTTATAGCAAGGACCTTAGCGAGGAATACCCGATCCGCGTAGCAGATGGAATGTATATCAATAAGGATTATTACCATGCTGTGCTGGACAGTATCAGGTTTTCTTCACTCCGTGAAAACAACCAGTACAGGTATAGCGACCTTGGCTTTTATCTTATAAAAGAAGCACTGGAAAATATTAATAATGTACCATTTGAAGATCAGCTTGAAGAGAATTATTACAGTCTTCTGGGGCTCCCCACAATGGGTTTTCTGCCTTTGCATCGTTTTGAACCATCCCGCATAGTCCCTACAGAAGATGACAAGGTTTTCAGGATGCAATTGTTGCAGGGGGATGTTCATGATCAGGGTGCTGCAATGCTTGGAGGCGTTTCAGGGCACGCAGGATTGTTTTCCAATGCTTTTGATATGGCTGTGATCATGCAGTTGTATCTGGATGGAGGAAGCTATGGCGGGCATCAATATATCAAGGAAGAAGTCCTGGATGAATTTACTGAAACACAATTTCCGCTTAACGGGAACAGGAGGGGAGTGGGTTTTGATAAACCTATGCTGGAATATGATGAAGAAGGGCCGACATGCAAATCTGTTTCTCACTCAAGCTTCGGGCATTCAGGTTTTACCGGGACTTATGCATGGGCGGATCCTGAGAACGGGCTCGTATATGTATTCCTGTCAAACAGGGTGTGCCCCGATGCATCAAATGCAAAGATTATGGAATATGATATCAGGACAAACCTGCACCAGGTTTTTTATGATGCCCTGAAGAATGCCGAAGTGGAGTAAAACAAAAATGCTTCTCAGTAGTTTATGAATTAAGAATAATAGTTTGACCATTAAACATTTTATCAATAATGAAAATACTAACCAATGTTTTTATCTGGGGTTTTGCAGTAGTACTCACAG
>CAZASJ010000060.1:12955-18893 GCA_964487735.1 uncultured Bacteroidales bacterium
ACGTGGAAGCATTGAGATCGGAAGCGAAACGATTTCATATGCTTTATTAAGATCGTGGGAGAATGAAAAGGAAAAAGCTGACCAGAGCGGAGCGCGAATTGCTATCACAACTGAAAATACAAATATTAATGGAAGCTGTGCTTACAAAAGATTGGGAACAGCCGATGACTGGACCATGCTTGACATGAGCAGGGAAGGGGATGAGTTGTTTGTAATGCTGCCAGCCCAGCCTGCTGCCGGAAAACTTTTATACCTGATAAATCTAGAGAAAGACGGAGAATCCTTTGTGCTTACCGAAGAGCCTGTAGTGATCAGGTTTAAAGATTGGATCCCGGGCTGGATCCCGCCACCACATGTATTGTTGATATTCATTGCCCTGCTTTTCTCCACCATGGCCGGAGTGGAAGCTCTCAGAAGGGGGAAAAGGGTTATTCCATATACAATGCTCACCCTGGTATCAATGTTGATTGGAGGATTGATCATGGGACCATTGATGCAGAAATATGCCTTTGGCGCTTACTGGACAGGCTGGCCTTTCGGACAGGATTTAACGGATAATAAAACCCTCGTAGCCTTTATTGTTTGGCTGATTGCATACTTTGTTTTGAGAAAGAATCCTCAAAACAGGTTCTGGCCTATATTTGCAGCCGTGATTACGCTTGCTGTTTTTGTAATCCCGCATAGTGTGTTAGGATCTGAATTTGATTATTCTGCGGGTGAAGTCGTAACCGGGAGATAAGATGATTTTAAGCATTATTGCCATTACCTGCCTGATTTCCATCCTGGCATTCAACAATCCTGTTCTGTTGAACCGTATGCAGTTTAATGCATATGCCATAAAACATCAGCAACAAGGCTGGCGGTTCTTTAGCTATGCACTGGTGCATGGGAGTTGGGGCCATCTTGCAATCAACATGTTTGTGCTATGGTCGTTCGGAGGGATCGTTTATGAGATCTACACCTATCTATTTGGTAGTCTCGGTATTTTGTATTTTATTTTGCTTTATGTAGGAGGGATAGCATTTTCGGTCTTATATGATTATGGAAGGCATAAGGACAATGAATGGTACAATGCTGTGGGTGCTTCGGGGGCTGTATCTGCCGTGGTATTTGCGAGTATCATCTTGTATCCGGCCGGGGGGGTATACCTGTTTTTCATTCCTGTCGAAATCCCTTCACCCATCTTTGGAATATTGTATCTGATATATTCAGCATATATGGCCAAACGTGGAAGGGATAATATTGGGCACGATGCGCATTTTTGGGGTGCCATTTATGGTGTTATTTTGACCATTGCTTTCAAACCCGAACTGTTCCTCCGCTTTGTTGATGAAGTTTTGAACATCTTCTGATTGAAATGTAAATTTGATTAACTTGCCCGCATGGAAAGTGATATTGATAAAATGAATGTCTTGGTAACAGGTGCATCCCGAGGTATTGGCAGGTCTATTGCATTTGCATTTGCTGAGGCCGGCGCAAAGGTTTTGATCCATTATAATAAAAATAATATCGCTGCTGAAGAAACCCTGGCAGAAATTCCCGGGAACAATCACATGCTTATACAAGCTGACCTTTCCGATCCGGAGGCTGTCCATGAAATGGTAGATAAGCTCCTTGTTGATACTGGGCATATCGATGTACTTGTGAATAATGCAGGGATTTATGAAGAGGCTGATATGCTTGATCTTAGTTATGAAGAATTCAGGGAATATTTTAGCAATACGCTAAATACCAACCTTGTTGGAGTAGCAAATCTCTCTTTTCTGATAAGCAAGGATATGGTGACAAATGGTGGAGGAAAGATCATTAATATTTCTTCAAGAGGTGCATTCAGGGGAGAGCCTTTTGCCTGGTCATATGGTGCAAGCAAAGCAGGTATGAATTCTCTTGGCCAGTCGATGGCGATAGCGCTGGCAAGTAAAAAGGTCTATGTTTACACGATTGCTCCCGGATTTGTAAAAACCGATATGACAACTGGAATCCTTGAAAGTCCACGCGGTGATGCTATCCGAAATCAAAGCCCCCTGCATAGAGTAGCCCGACCGGAAGAGATTGCCAAAACGGCCCTTTTCCTGGCAAAAGACGGTCCCGAATATATGACCGGCTGTATAATTGATGTAAATGGGGCATCTTATTTGAGATCTTAAACACTGATTGCACATATTTTTCAATATTTGCATTTGAAGCATTTTCTCTACTTTCTTATGGTATTGTTATAATATTAACAGTATTTTTGCATTCATATAAAATGATGAACCTATAATACTTAGATAAATGAAATTTGATCCAGCAAGTAACATCCAGAAACTGAAGCAATTTGGCGAATTTGGCGATGTAAATCCTTCCATTACCGACTCATCCACATATACGTTTCTAACTGCTCAGAAAATGATAGAAACATTTAGTGGCGACCAGGAAGGTTGTTTTTTATATTCAAGGCATTGGAACCCTTCAAACAAGTATCTCGCCGATGCTATGGCAGCCATGGAGGGCACTGAGGCGGCCTGGGTAACAGCCTCCGGAATGGCAGCGATCACAACAACGATCCTACAGTTATGCAGTGCCGGTGACCACATTATCACAAGTGTTACAACCTATGGTGGCACATATGCTTTTCTGAAAAACTATCTTCCAAAATTTAATATTGATGTAAGCTTCGTGAATATCACAGATCTGGAGTCTGTTAAAGATGCAATGCGTCCGAATACGAAGCTTGTATATACGGAATCAATGACAAATCCCTTGCTTCAGATTTCGGATCTTCCATCATTATCCAGGATATGTAAGGAGAATAAGGTTAAGCTTGTTGTAGATAATACATTTACGCCAATGATTATAACCCCTGCTTTGAACGGAGCCGATATTGTGGTTTACAGCATGACGAAATTTGTTAATGGAAAGAACGATTGTGTCGCCGGTGCAATTTGTGCTGATGAGAAATTTATTGAATCCATCAGCAGTGTAAATGATGGTACGGCAATGTTATTGGGCCCCGTACTTGATCCCTTGCGCTCAAGCAGCATTCTGAAAAACCTTCATACGTTGCATATTCGCATGAGACAACATAGCTCCAATGCAATGTATCTTGCCAATAAATTGAAGGAAGATGGTTTGAAGATCATTTATCCAGGCCTTGAAGATCATGCTGATTATAGCTTGTTTAAAAGTTTTATGAATCAAGACTACGGCTTTGGAGGCATGCTGGCCATTGATGTTGAAACAAGTGAAAAGGCCAACATTTTAATGGAAAAAATGGAAGATGAAGGTGTTGGCTATCTTGCCGTAAGCCTTGGTTATTTTAAAACCCTGTTCAGCAATTCAGGAAAGAGTACATCATCGGAAGTGCCGGAAGAAACCCAGAAAGAAATGGGCCTTAGTGATGGTCTGATCCGTTTTTCTGTTGGCCTCGATAATGACATTGAAAACACGTATAATCTTATCCGTAAATGTATGGATGAAACAGGTGTGTGTTAGTGCATGAAATCTGTTTTCTGCTAGAGTTTCATATCCTTATTTCATGAACCCTTTCCTTCTGGTCCTTGGCCAAAGGTGTATTCAATTTTACCTGGCAGAATGCCGGGAGGATAAGTTATAGCAGGGATCTCAAGATGACCATTAAGCAACTTTATCTTTTTCAACAAAATCTTCTTCAACCCTTAGGTTATCGATGATGAAGTGTTGACGGTCGGGTGTGTTTTTGCCCATGTAGAAAGTCAACAGATCCTTGATGGATGATGAACTTTTCAGGATTACGGGATCGAGGCGAATGTTTGTCCCAATGAAACCCCTGAATTCATCAGGCGATATTTCTCCAAGGCCTTTAAACCGGGTAATCTCCGGGTTGGCACCTAATCTTTGTATTGCTTTTTGCCTTTCTTCATCAGAATAGCAATAGATGGTTTCTTTTTTGTTCCTGACCCTGAAAAGGGGTGTTTGCAGGATCTTTACATGTCCTCGCTTCACCAGTTCCGGATAAAACTGAAGGAAAAAAGTGAGCAATAACAGGCGTATATGCATTCCGTCTACATCAGCATCGGTGGCTATCACAACATTGTTGTACCTCAGGTTATCGAGGTCCTCATCGATATTCAGTGCCGATTGAAGCAGATTGAATTCTTCATTCTGGTACACGATCTTCTTGCTAAGGCTGAAGCAATTGAGTGGTTTCCCTTTCAGACTGAAAACAGCCTGGGTCATTACATCTCTTGCTTTGGTAATGGAACCGCTGGCAGAATCGCCCTCAGTGATAAAGAGGGTGGAATCATAAGCGCGTTCATGATTCGTGTCGTAATGAACACGGCAATCCCTTAGTTTTTTGTTGTGGAGGCTAACCTTCTTAACGCTATCGCGGGCAAGCTTTTTAATCCCGGCAAGCTCTTTCCTTTCCTTCTCAGATTGAAGTATCTTTTTATAAATAGCCTCAGCTGTTTCATGATTCCTGTGAAGGTAGTTATCAAGATTTCTTTTTACGATATCAGTCACATAGTTTCTAATGGTAGTACCATCAGGTTCCATGAGTTGTGATCCAAGTTTGGTCTTTGTCTGGGATTCAAAAATAGGCTCCTGTACTTTGATACTGACTGCAGCCATCACTGAGGAGCGTACGTCACTGGTATCGAAATCCTTATTAAAGAACTCACGAATAGTTTTTACAACAGCTTCCTTGAAAGCTGCCAGATGTGTTCCGCCCTGCGTGGTATGCTGGCCGTTTACGAAAGAATAATATTCCTCACCATATTGTTTTGAGCTGTGGGTAAATGCAAACTCCAGATCATCTTCTTTAATATGGATAATAGGATAAATCAGGCCACCATTGCCATTAATATTTTTTTCGAGAAGATCGAGCAGGCCATTCTTGGCAAGCATCTTCTGCCCATTGTATTTTATGGTTAGTCCATTATTGAGAAATACATAATTCCAAAGCATTGTCTCCACATATTCATGGATGTAATGATAGTTGCCAAAAACTTCATCATCAGGGATGAATGTGACAATCGTGCCGTCTGCTTCATCGGGGGCTTTTGCAACGTTTTCATTCCGGATGATCTCTCCGCGTCCAAACTCCACTACTTTCGATTTTCCTTCCCTTACAGACTGGATAATAAAATTTGATGACAATGCATTCACTGCTTTGGATCCAACGCCATTCAGCCCAACGGCTTTCTTAAATACTTTGGAATCATATTTGGCTCCGGTATTGATCTTGGATACGCAATCAACAACAGCACCCAGGGGGATCCCACGTCCGTAATCCCGGATCCTGACACTTGTATCTTCAATATCAACCTCTATGGTCTTCCCGTGCCCCATAACAAACTCATCTATGGAATTGTCGAGGACCTCCTTGATCATTACATAAATTCCATCATCTTGTGAGGCACCGTCACCCAGCTTGCCAATATACATTCCCGGACGCATCCGGATGTGTTCTTTCCAGTCCAGTGACCGGACACTTGCTTCGTTATAATTTTCAGCCATTTTTCCCATTGTGGCAAAAGTACTCAATAGGCTTTTTGGCCTGACGAAAATCTTTAAAACTTTTCAAATCCTACTTGTTAACATCTTTAAGGTGGATTTAGCTGGATATTCAGAGGAGACGGGTCATGGAAGCTCGAAGATCATTTAATAATCAGGTGGGATTCTACTCCTTGATCCATATATTGCTCCGGCTTTCCAAGGCATTTTCAACTTGTATGATGTAAATTCCGGCTTCCATGGCAGAACAATCATATTGTATTAACTGACTGGCTCCATTGTGTTTGAAACCATCAATCATCGTGCCTCCGGCTGAGGTGATCCTTATCATTAGCTCACCATCCATATTGTGAATAATATTAAGGGTGTTTGTTACAGGATTAGGCCATAGTTTTAGGGAAGATGGTGCAATTATTTCTTCCTCAATATTTACATAATTATTGTTTAGAAAAACTCCGCTGTT
>CAZASJ010000061.1:0-18832 GCA_964487735.1 uncultured Bacteroidales bacterium
ATCATTCAGTATCCACTTTGTTCACCGAAGCTTTTCATCCTCCGCTAAAGCTTCGTATGATGAAAAGCGAAGGTGAAGTATCCAGCATCCAGTCCCGATTCCCGGTTCCCGGGATCGAGGATCCACGAAAAACAATGAAATCAACCATTTCTGGTTTTTCGGGATATCCAGCATCCAGCATCCAGTATCCAGTATCCAGCCTCACCTCGGTGGAAGTGCCGAAACACTCATTGTAGAATGCGGATAAACTTTAAGTAACCATGAAGTGACCAGGGTGCCAAAAAGAACTGTTTCTTTAGCAAACCTGCCGGATTTTTTTCCATCAATATACCATTCATTCCTAATTCCTTCCAAATAGGGCGACCAAAAGATAGTATCCGTTGAATGATTTCGAAGGACCGAAGTGTGTCGCCCCTGATGCAAGAGGTCAATTTTTTTATTCAGTACAGGGAGGCTGGAAACCATGGCCCAGGCATCAGGATCTTCAAGTCCGGAAAATGTTGTGATATAATTAAAAACGGCATCAGCAGTCACACCCATGAGCCCGTTAACAAAAGCCCCCACAACCGAAAATGAATTTTCAGGGTAGTCTCTACGATGTCTTGTGCTATCCGTCAGGGATTTAAGCATATATATGCCATCGTTTGGCCGCCCATACCTGAAAAAAATATCAGGCATATGTGAGGCAATTTCAATAATCAGTTCATCTTTTTGTTCACTATAATGATCAAGGATGCTATTGATCATGATGTGCTCATTCAGCACCTTGTAATGCAGAAGCATATGTGAAAAATCCATTCCTGTTCCTACAGAATAATCGAAACTTCCATCAGCGTATTGAATGATCCTGAAGTTTTTTTCTTCTTCATCCCAGAATACTGTACTGATCAGGGAGTCGATTGCATTCGCCTCGTCCCGATACTTTGATTGTATACTATCTCCAAATAAAAAATGGAACCATTGATTGGCAATATATTGAACGGCCAGTTGATCAATCCCTAATTGCATTTTTCCTCCGGCCCCTTCATGATAACCAGGGATTCCTCTCTTATCGTAATAGTGATTGTTTTCGGGGGTGGATCCCTGAGGCAAATTCATTATACGGTCTCTCAATAGAATCCGTTCAGATGAAAGGTTCCATCTTTCAACATATTCATTTGCAGTTTTTTCGTAGAAATTCAGGAATACGGGGTGATGGATATAAGTCGTATCTCCTGTCCATTCAAACATGCGGAGACAGGCATCCACAACATCGAAATTAGCCGGCAGGTTATACCAGAAATCTTTATCGTTTTTAAAATCCACCGGGGCTGGCTGGTTGTCTTTATTGATTTCCCAATAGCTGCACCAATCTTTGGATTCAGAAATATTTTCCGCGAAGCGGAAAAGCATATTTTTATTATGCTCATTCAGCCCCAATATAGCAGCGCCGCTTGTTTGGTGAGAAAGGTCTCTCATGCAAAAGGCATCCCTTCCGGGAAGAGCTGCTTCATACCATGGACCTACTGTATCACCTTGTCTCACATATGACAAGGCAGTCGCTTTTGCCCAGTCCCAGGCATGGTTCAATTCATCATCTGATGAAATAAAATGCACTTCCCCGATCGGGTTATTTAATTCTGTATTTTGAGGCTTATCAGAGCATGCTGCAACAAGGATTATGAGGGTAAAAAAAATGATATGGCGAATTGAGAGCATAAAAAGAAGAATATCAAATAATCTTTTAAAGATATGAATTATTCATAAATGTTATAAAAGCCAGGTTGTTAGCTGTTTGCGAGCGAAGGGATATAGCACAACCCGCTTATTTATAAAATATTATGATTGATGTATTTTTTTTAATATTAACTTTGCATCACTAAAACAGAACTATGAATACTGAACTTAAGTTGACCTTCCCTTCATTTTTTGAAAATTCTTTGAAAAAATACGGGCAAGCGGACTTCCTTTCGTTTGTAGATGATACACCTCTTACATACAATGATGTAAACAATGAAATTAACAAGCTAAAGGCCATAATGGTCAGGCATGGGGTAAAAAAAGGTGACAGAATTGCAATTCTAAGTGCCAATATGCCCAACTGGGGGATATCCTATTTTGCCATTACTTTTCTGGGGGCTATATGCGTTCCTCTTTTGCCTGATTTTCATGAATCAGAATTGGAAAACATACTGAATCATTCGGGTGCCAGTGGTATTTTTATTTCCGACAAGCTGCGACATAAGATCGAACATATTGATTGCAAGGATATTAATTTGTGCATAAGGATTGAGGATTTCACAGTTCAAAAGTCAATTGTTGATGATCCTAAGCTTAGCGTTCCTGATAGTTCACTTGTTGAAGAAGAGGATCTCGCTACAATAATATACACCTCAGGGACCACAGGGAAATCGAAAGGTGTGATGTTAACTCATAAAAATATTTGTTCCAATACACTGTCTTGCAGGGTTCTTCAGAATGTTACTTTAGGCGATCGTATGCTCTCGATACTGCCACTGTCACATACATTGGAAAATACATTGGGCCTTATATTGCCAATGAGCGGAGGTGGTTGTACTTATTATCTTCCGAGCATTCCTACACCTGCCGTTCTTTTACCGGCAATGCAGAAGGTGAAGCCGACCATCATGCTGTCGGTTCCTCTTATCATTGAAAAGATATTTAAATTACGCATACAGCCTAAGCTGACTAAATCACCTGTGCTGAGAACAATGTACAAGATTAAGCCCATAAGGAAGGTCTTGCATCGTGCAGCAGGGAAAAAATTATATAAGAGTTTTGGCGGGAACCTTCATTTCTTTGGTATTGGTGGAGCAAAGCTTGATGCCAATGTTGAGCAGTTTCTGCTCGATGCCAAATTTCCTTATGCCATTGGTTACGGACTTACAGAAACTTCCCCATTGCTTGCAGGAGCTAATCCCGGATTCGGCCGTTTGCAGTCGACAGGCCCGGCAGTTACACAGGTTGAATTAAAAATACATGAACCGGACCCCATCACAGGAGAAGGCGAAATATGGGCCCGGGGGCCAAATGTAATGCGGGGCTATTACAATGAGCCTGAAATTACTGCTGAAGTTTTAACTGAAGATGGATGGTTCAGGACAGGAGATCTGGGATCTTTTGATGAAACTAATTACCTTTTTATCAAGGGTCGTATAAAAAATATGATTGTTGGATCCAGCGGTGAGAATATCTATCCGGAAGAAATTGAGTCTGTGATCAACAATTTCCGTCATGTGATCGAATCCGTAGTTGTGCAGCAAAAAGGGAAGCTTGTTGCCCTGGTTCATTTTAACAGGGAAGAGATGGAAGCACGCTACATGCTCATGAAAGAAGAAATCACCGATAATATTGATCAAAAAATCGAAGAGCTTCGAACCGAATTGCAGGCTTATGTCAATGCACGGGTGAACAAATTCTCACAGTTGAAAGCCGTTGTTGTGCAACTGGAACCTTTCGAAAAGACAGCTACTCAGAAGATCAAGCGATTCATTTACTCTTAGGCTTTCCACCTTTTACGTATTGACAATGCCAGAAATCCTGCTGGTGCCAAAATGATTGTAGGCAAAGTGGATTCAAATGGACGTGGTGTTCCTTTCAGGCTATGTACAAAATATACCAGTATGATGGTAATTGCGGAAACTGTGATGGTGGCAATGGTGATGGCCATGTATCGATTTTTGATCTTAACAGCGATTGTATCCAGTACCTTGATTAATATTCCTCCGAAAAGGAATGTATAGGCAGCTTGTTTAAGTGCAGCTGTGCTTGCGGGCCACCAGCCATGTCCCATATTGATGAACCATACGATGGCACCCATTACAAAAGCCCCTGCAAAGCCCATTTTAATATTTATAAAGCGGGAGATTAATTCAGTTGCTTTGTTGCTTTTTACCGGCATGGATATTTAAACGCTAATATATTTAAGGGGTTTATTTGGAATGCTTTTCATAAAATTGAAGCCTTGAAGCCCGATGCCTATTTCTTTCTTCGTTTTTTGTGTTGAAATCCACCCGGACGCCTTGGCTTTGTAGCATTTTCATTCCATTCAGGTCCGGGCCCCAATTCTGCAGGCAAGGGTATCTTGATCACTTCCTTTTGTATTAAACCTTCTATTTTCTTTAACTTATACATATCATCCTTGTTTACAAGGGTGAGTGCGATGCCTGTTGTTTCAGCCCTGGCTGTCCTGCCAACCCTGTGGACGTAATCTTCAGCATCTTGTGGTGCATCATAATTAATTATCAGGTTAATGTCTTTAATATCGATCCCACGGCTCATTACATCGGTGGCAACAAGTACCCGTATTTGCCTGGCTCTGAACTTTCCGAGCACTTCTTCACGATCGCTTTGCTTCAGGTCGGAAGAAATACCGGCTACTTCATAATTTTTGTTTCTCAATGCCCGTGTTATTTCAGCCACTTTCTTTTTTGTAGAACAAAAAATGAGGATGCTTTTGCATTCGGGCTTATTTGCTATCAAGCTATTAATCAAAGGCGTTTTTTGTGCATCGAATGTAAGGTAAACGGCCTGCAAAACCCCCTCCGGAGGTTTGGCAATTTCCAGGCTCATTTCAGCGGGATTTGTAAGGATCTTTGCTGCCAGGGTTCTGATCTCCGGGGCCATGGTGGCACTGAACATCAGTGTTTGTCTTTTCTTTGGAAGATAGGTAATGATCCTCATAATGTCTTCGAAAAAACCAATATCCAGCATACGGTCTGCTTCATCAAGTACCAGGTATTCAAGGTCATCGAATTTTACATAGCCCATGGAGAGGTGAGAGATCAATTTGCCTGGAGTGGCAACAATAATATCAGCTCCTGATGTCAGGGACTTTCTCTCCTGCTCCCATTCTTTGCCATCGCCACCGCCATAAATGGGGATGGAGGAGATGTCCGTAAAATATCCAAAACCATTCACCTGCTGATCGATCTGAAGGGCCAGTTCCCTGGTAGGAACAATGATCAGGGCCCTGGTTTTGTGATCCTCATTGCCAGAGAGCTTGTCGAGGATAGGCAGTATGAATGCTGCTGTTTTACCTGTTCCCGTCTGGGCACAAGCGATCAAATCTTTGCCAATCATTATCTCTGGGATGGCTTGATCCTGTATGGGTGTAGCTTTTTCAAAGCCCATATATGAAATAGCTTCAATCAGCTTTTCATTCAACCCGAATTCGTTAAATTGCATAAAATATCTCTTGAAGAACCTTAGTGGTTCTTTCCTGTAAAGGTATAAATTTCAGGCATACCATTGCCTGCCAAGAAGGTGAGGAAAAAAATACTATTTATCTTTTTCCCTGAGTACTTTGAGGACTTCCTCCTGAACACCCTTTGGCGTTGGATCATAGCGGTGGAATTCCATTGAGTAGTTTGCCCTGCCACTGGAAAGGTTGCGCAATTGTGTTGCATAACCGAACATTTCTGACAGAGGGACAAAGCCACTCACTTTTTGTGCCCCCTTACGATACCTTCTCATAGATTCGATCTTTGCACGCTTCCTGTTCAGGTTGCCAACAACATCTCCAATATACTCATCCGGTGTGTTTACTTCAAGTTTCATCATAGGTTCGAGCAGTATTGGTAATGCCTTCATAAATCCTTGTTTGAAACAAATAGAAGCACACGTTTGGAAAGCCTGATCTGAAGAGTCAACGGCATGGTGGCCGCCGTCAATCAATACAACCTTTACATCAATAACAGGGAAGCCGGCAAGAATACCATCTTCAAGCGTCTTACGGATTCCTTTATCCACTGATGAAATAAATTCTTGTGGAATAGCCCCACCTTTGATCTGGTCAATAAATTCATAACCATTGCCTTGGTTTGGCTCTATCCTCATCACGGTATGTGCAAACTGGCCTTTTCCACCGGTTTGTTTTGAATGTTTATAGTTTGATTCAATTTCGTTTGTAAGTGTTTCCCTGTAAGCAACTGCAGGGGCTCCAACAACAACCTTTACACCAAACTCATCCTGAAGGCGGTCCATGATGATTTCGAGGTGAAGTTCTCCCATCCCCGAAACAATCGTTTCCTCGGTTTCATGATCATAGCGAATGTTAAATGATGGGTCTTCATTTGCAAGTTTCGCAAGTGATTCGCCAAGTTTACTTTGATCTTTGCGTGATTCGGGGTTAATTTTAAGTTCAATTACGGGAGGTGGCACGTGAATATTTTCCAACAACAACTCATTTTTTGGATCACAAAGCGTGTCTCCGGTCTTGGTTGCTTTCATACCTATCAAGGCTACGATATCGCCTGCACCAGCTGTTTTTATTTCTTCTCTGTCTTTCGCATGAATTCTGAAAATTCTGCCAATTCGTTCATTCTTCCCTTTTGTCGAATTGTAAATCTGCATGCCACTTTTCAGTTCACCGGAAAAGATCCTGATAAAGGTTTGCTGACCTACGAATGGGTCATTGATGAGTTTGAATGCAAGTGCAGAAAACGGTTCATGTATGGTAGGATTTCTGGTATGAGATTTCTCCGGATCATCAGGATCGATACCCACAACTGCACCCACATCAATAGGAGAGGGCAGATAATCTACAATTGCATCAAGCAATAATTGTATCCCTTTATTCTTATAAGCAGCACCGGTGAATACAGGAGTGATCATTAATTTTAGAGTTGCTTCTCTGGCGGCTTTTTTTAGAAGTTCTATCGGTACTTCCTGGTCATCAAGAAATAATTCAGCTATTTCATCATTATAATCAGCAAGTTTTTCGATCAGTTCATTCCTGGTTTTTTCGACCAACTCCACATATTCCTCAGGAATATCGATTTCACCACGCTTAAAGTCCTTGAAAGTATAGGCTTTCTTCTCAATAATATCTATAGTGCCAAGGAAATCATCTTCAGCACCCATGGGTACTTGAAAAGGAATGGCTTTGGCATCCAGGTACTTATTCATCTGCCCGACAACATCAAAGAAATCGGCACCTGTACGATCCATCTTATTGATAAACCCAATACGTGGTACCCTGTAGCGGTCGGCCTGGTTCCATACCGTTTCACTTTGAGGCTCTACACCCCCCACAGCACAAAATACAGCAACCATCCCATCGATAACGCGAAGCGAACGCTCCACTTCAATGGTAAAGTCGACGTGTCCCGGAGTATCAATAATATTGATCTGGTTCTCACCCCATTTTGTTGAGATGGCAGCTGAAGCAATTGTAATACCTCTTTCCTGTTCTTGTTTCATGAAGTCCATAGTGGCCTGGCCGTCATGCACCTCGCCCATTTTACGTGAAACGCCAGTGTAAAAGAGTATCCTTTCAGTTACCGTGGTTTTGCCGGCATCAATATGAGCAGCGATACCAATATTTCTGAGTTTTGTTAATGTCATTCTAATTAATTGATTTTGTGTTTTTTATAATGTAATTCAGGCCCAAATATATTTTCTTTGGTCGAAAACGGCTGCAAAGGTAGTATTATAAGCGGATTTGGATGATTAATTTATTGTTAAAAGAAATTAAATATTCTCTATTATAGGTATTTAACACTAAAAATTGGACATTGTTCAAAAAAAAATCCCGCTAAAATAGCGGGATTTAAATATTTTTAGTGAAAAGCTTATTATTCATGACAAATGATAAGGCCGTAATGAGCCACATTATAGCCTGATTCAAACTCATAACACTCAATTTCTATCTTGTATTGCGCTGTATAACTAGGTGATACAGTTACGATGGCGGTTGCGTCAATATCCTCATCCTTGACAATCTCAACCCAGGTACCGTCAACATCTTTGAAAACTTTAACGTCCATGTCTTTGACACGAAAATCACCAAAGGCAACAATAGCATATTCGTAACCTTCGTGTAGATAACGATAGCTGTCTTTTGCTGTTTCCCCCACAATATCAAATTCCATCCTTACGATTTCAAGGCCTTCTTCTTCTATGGTATTGATAATTGGGATGGCATCTTCCAGAATTGGGTCCATGGAAGTCTCACTCTGCCCAAAGACAATACCTGCGAATAAAAACAATGCAGCAGATAATAAAAAGAGTTTTTTCATGTGAATAAGTTTTTGGTTAATAGTAAATCAATGAGTTATCTTCTTAAAACAATAAAATCCAGGTAAATACGGTAAAACGAAGCTGAATTATCAAAATAGAAAGCGTAAATATATAAAAATTTGGAAAATATATTAAAGCGATGGCTAAAATTAATCTGCCTGGCTTTCTATTCATTCAATGAGGTGTTTGGTAAGGAAAGCTGATTCCAAAATTTTTATCCGATAGCAGATTTTTTAGATTGGGGAGGGGCCTTTTGTTTCGGATTTTCCAGGCTCCCGCAGTTCCTGTATTAAAAAGTGTTTTTGTGGCATTCCTCCCATTTACTTACATTTGTAAGGTGCAGAACGTATGAAAATTCCACAAAAGAAAATATTAAATAAAGAGACCCTATTGTCTGCTGCATTACTGGCGGTCATTCTAATGCTTAGCATGCTTCTTTTGTACCCGGTTATTAATTTTGGCTGGATAACAGGTATGGATCAGCAATTGCTTATCGAAAATTCATCACTGGCTCGTTTGAATGCAAACAATATTTTGGATATGTTTCTTTCATCTACGCCACAAGGGTATCAGCCTTTATGCATGCTTTCGTATAGCATTGATATTTCACTTTCAAGCACATCAGCAACAAGCATGGTCCATATGGTGAACTTACTGCTTCATCTCATTAATATAATATTGGTTTTCATTCTTGTTAAGATGCTTACAAAAAAGCGGGTAATTCCGCTTATTGCTACATTCTTGTTTGCAATCCATCCTGTAAATATGGAAGCAGTTGCCTGGATCTCGGCCCGTGGACAATTACTGGCTGCTTTCTTCTTCATTCTGGGGCTTATTGCTTATGCAAATTATTCAAGGAGTGAAAAAAAGTCGAATACAGTTTTGTTCCTGAGTGCCGGACTTCAGTTGATGGCATTGCTGGCAAATCCAATTGCAATCATTTTTCCGATCGGAACAATACTTATAAATATTGTCACTGGAAAGAAATTCAGGGACGCTGTCAAGGGCAAAACGATGTTCTATAGCCTGAGTGGATTGTTCTTAATCATATTTCTATTAAGCGGTGGAGGCATTGATACAATGGCTTCGGATCCCTCTTTTGTGAGCCAGATATTTCTTGTGATCTATTCAGTATCATTGATATTAATTAAGTTCATTGTCCCTGTGGGGATTGCATCATTTCATCCGGCACCGGAGATTCTGGGCGTTTTTCATTACCTGATTCCTATTATAGGTATTGCAGTATTATCAGGACTGGTTTGGGTGATGAGGAAGCATCATATAATCATTAGCTTACTATTGTTTTCTGTAACAGGCATCATATGTGCTGTGCTTTTTAATCTATACGGACATACCTTATACAACGAAAGCAATATGTATATCCCATTTCTGGGCCTGTATGTGATAGCAGCATTAGCTGTGCTTTCGGTAATTAATATATTGAAAAGCAAAAAGGTGTATTTTATAATGTTTTGTTTTGTAGCAGGGTCTTATTTTGCTTTGCTTTTCTATATCTCTTTTGTCAGGATTATTGATTGGCATAACAGTGAAAGTGCCTGGACCCGTGTGATCAAACTATATCCGGATGATCATTACGCTTATTTTATGAGGGGCGATTATTGGGCTGTGAATGGGCAGTTTGACAAGGCAAAATCTGATTATAATCAGTGCATTCGCAGAAACGGAAGAGCATATATGGCTATCAACAATGCAGGGCTTATTTATCTGGAGGAGAACTCCCTGATGCTGGCACTTGATGAATTTAGCCGAGCAATAAATATTAATGAGAATTTTTTCAAAGCCTACCTGAACCGTGGACTTACTTATATGCGGATCGGTAAATATGATATGGCTCTGGAAAATATGACAAAAGCTATAAGCCTTAATCCTGCCGAACCCCTGGCTTATTACAACAGGGGACTGATTTATGAGCGGCAGAATGCATTACAGGAGGCTATCCCGGATTTCACAAAGGCCATACAACTGGATCCCTACCGCACAATATATTATAAGGACAGGGGTAAAGCTTATGTTTGGATGCAACGCTTTGATCTGGCAGAAATTGATTACTCAAAGGCAATAAGCCTGGATCCCGAGAATGCCGAAATGTGGTTTAGAAGATCACTTGTAAGGGTATCGCAGGATAATTTTACAAAGGGATTGGAAGATGCATTAATGGCGAAGAAATTGGGGTTTGAGGTGGAAGAAGAATATCTGAAAGGTTTGACAGTTGAGGTGTTGAAAAAAGATCTGCCACCCCCGGAATAAAAAAAAATCCCGCCATTTGGCGGGATTTAATCTTTTAATGTGATTCTTATATTAAACTAAGCGAGTTTAACATTCACCGCATTTAGACCTTTTCTTCCTTCTGTAAGTTCGAAAGTTACTTCATCATTTTCCTTGATCTCATCAATGAGACCTGTTACGTGGACAAAATATTCATTGTCCGATTCTGCGTCTTTAATAAACCCAAATCCCTTGGCGTTGTTAAAGAATTTTACTGTTCCTTTGTTCATTGTATTGTGTTAAAAATTTTGGCTAAATTACGTTAAATATATTTAATAGTGCCATTTTTATCTTATTTTTATTTTTGTTGACCTTATTCAATGGACTTTGTAGCTCCTTTAAATCAATGAATTAATATGAATGTTCTCTTAAACAGTTCTGTCTTGAAAGTTGCATTACCACTGATGTTTTGCTTGTTGTCATTGTTGTCAGTTGCAGGACCTAAAACGGATACAGTTTATCTGTATAACGGGGATAGAATTACGGGTGAATTAAAGCGTTTTGAGTATGGTGTATTGTTCATAAAGACTGATGGATTAGGTACTTTGCAGATAGAATTTGACCGCATTAAGACCTTTTATTCAAATCAACAATTTACTGTACAGCTTGCAGATGGCCTTCGTCTTTTTGGTTCATTTGACACATCATCAACACCGGGTTATGTAAATTTAAAGGTGAAAAACTTTACCTTTCCGGAGCCTATATCTGCGATCGTTGAGGTTTATCCTGTGAAAGGTGCTTTTTGGAAAAGGTTGGATGGTAAAATTGATATTGGCTATTCATATACAAAGGCAAGTTCAATATCCCAATTAAATTTTTCTGGTAATGTGGACTATCGGGTTGAAAAATCGTTTACTAAGCTCCTGGGAAGCTCAATATTAACGGATCAGAGGGATAACGAACGGATCCGCAAACAGGATTACAGTCTTTCATTTAGCAGGTTTTTTAAGAAAAAATGGTTTGGTGTGATCTTTTTTGGTGGGCAGCAGAATACAGAGCTTGGAAATAATTACAGGTTTTTTGGTGGTCTGGGAGTAGGCAATGACTTTGTCCATAATAACCTGCAGGCATTAACAGGTTCAATTGGAGTCTTGGTGTCAACGGAGCAATCAGCCAATGATTCGGTCATCCAAAGTGTGGAAGGTGTAATGAGATGGGATTATCGGATATTCCGATTCAACAATCCTGATATTGATGTAAGTTCCTTGTTTAATGTTTATCCAAGCTTTACCTCACTGGGTCGTTATCGTCTTGAGTATGAGATTAAGGCAACCATAGAAATATTCAATGATTTCTACTTTGGTTTGAGTTTTTATGATAATTTTGATAGCAAACCTGTTGATCAAGTTGCGGCAAATAATGATTGGGGAATCAATACTTCTGTAGGGTATTCCTGGTAGTATCAGTTCGTATTATATCCTGGCCGGCAGACTCTTATTTATTTCTTACTGCTTCGTATCGGAAACAATGTTTCACATGATCATTAACCATTCCTGTGGCTTGCATATGTGCATAGATAACGGTAGATCCTACAAATTTAAACCCTCTTTTCTTCATGTCCTGACTGATCTTATCTGATAAAGGAGTATTTGCTGGAATATCAGTAAGTGTTTCATAGGAATTCTGAATGGGTTTTCCATCAATGAAACCCCAGATGTAATTGCTGAATGAGTCAAACTCCTGCTGCACTTTGATAAAAGCCTGTGCATTGTTTATCGTGCTCCTGATCTTTAGTCGATTTCTGATAATGCCGGCATTCTGCAGCAATTCATCAATTTTTTCTTCCCCATAGGATGCAATTTTAATATAATCGAAATGATCAAAAGCTTTCCTGAAATTCTCCCTTTTTCTAAGAATGGTGATCCAACTCAATCCTGCCTGAAAGGTTTCAAGGATTAAAAACTCAAACAGTTTGTGGTCGTCGTACACGGGAATGCCCCATTCATTATCGTGATAATCATTGTATAATGGATCATTCCCTGCCCATTCACATCTGTTTTTCATCTTTTAATCTTAGTTTTCTGAAATAGCCAGTTTATTATCTTCCATCTGTAGCTTTTGCCTGAAGAGCATGGTCCGATCTTTAGAGCCTGGTTGCCGATAGGTAAAATAGGCATAGCCATTTCTAACAAGTATTTTTTTAACAAAGGGATAATACAAAATGTTTGAAGAACCGGTTTCACCGGTTTGGATATCAATGGCCCGAAGGCTGATCCGGTTATCAATGAGGTATGCTGCATAGTAATTTTCATGAATGTCATCTTTCAGGATCAGGCTGTTCCAATCTTTGTCTTCATTGTAACGGATGGAAGTATATTTTAAATGTTTTCCCTCCAGAGAAAGGAATTCGATTCTGGACTCTGGGTGATTAAAAATAAGGATGTTATCATTTGATTTGAACAAGGGTGCATATAATGGGGTGTAAACCGTTGTACTGAGATAATGCCCTTCAATGGTGGCATCTCTTTCCATTTTAAGTTCATCCATTTGTAATTTAGCACTTTCCGACATGGTTAATAACATAAACCTGAATTCTCTGTCTATGTTTTTTATGCCTTTTAGCAAGCCAAAGTGTTCGGGATTATCCCTGAGCACCTGCAACTTCTTTCTGTCATAAACTTCCCTAAAAGGAATGTACTGTTCAGAAATGGAATCAAATCTTATGTATTCTATGACCTGGTCGAACATTTTCTTTATTCGGAAATAATAGTAGTTCTCATGATATGCAACAAAAGCATCCGCCACTGGCTTAAAAATATTGACATGGGTAGGATGGATTAATATGAGATCCTTGCCATTATATTGCACCTGGTATGCAGTATCTGCTGCCACGTAGTGGATAAAATCCCTGCAATCACGATGCAGGGATTCAGCTTTTCCGGGAAGTTTGGTAAGTAAGGCAAGCGTATCATTCAGGTATGATAACAATACCAGTTCGGATCTTTTAAGCCTGTTTCTGAAAATCAACAGCATCAGGCCATTTTCATGAAATTCAAAATCAAGGACCGAATAAGAAGCATCCTTGAATATGATTTCTGCTTTTTTGTCGGTGATGGTCACTCCTTCAAGCATTTCGACTGATAAATTCATTCCCATCATCAGGGTTTCATCGATCATACCTTCTTCCACGATGAAATAGCGATCCTCAAAGCCTACGTGTGTAATTTTAAGCTGAACAGGAAGTTCAGAAACGCTTAAACGGTATGAACCCTCCGGCCCTGATATTGTGCCATAAGAAGTTCCATTAATCTGAATATGCGCACCTGCCAGAGGTATTTCCGTTTCAGATTCAAAAACGATTCCGTAGATGATCATCCTTTCCTGGGCTATCGCATGCACCTGAAATGTAAGTATGAACATACATAACAATGCCGGAAGGATCATAATCCTTACTCCAGCTTGCTTTTTCTTTTCATGTATTGAACTCATTTCAGACCTTTATTGTGATCCGTCATCTGCATCCATCGTGATATAAAAGTATGAAAAAAGCGGGCTGTTTCCAATATTTGATTTACCAGTGGTTGGATTCATTTAATAACAAAGCCATTTTTTCCTATTTTTGAATAAATTAAGAATCTGTGAATATTTCATCCTTATACAGTAAGAAGAATCGATTCATCATCTTGATGGCTCTGGTACTAATACCATTATTCTTTATAAACCAGCGAAGCTCACATGATTGGGGCGGCGACTTTGCGGGCTATATCATGCAAGCCGGGAATATTGTGAAAGGCATCCCTCAGGCAGAAACCAATTACGTATACAACCCTGATAATCCTGTTTTGGGACCTCCGGCTTACCCTATTGGTTTTCCTTTATTGTTGAGCCCGGTTTATGCCCTGGCGGGGAACAGCGTATTTGCCTTTACCCTCTGGATAACGGCTTTCCTGTATGCTTTAGGAATAAGCATGGCCTTGCTGATGCGGAGGTACTTTAGCGAACTTATTAGCTTCTTTCTGGTGTTGGTCCTCGTTTATAATCCCTGGACCCTGGGTATGAAATTGGAGATCATGTCGGAATTTCCTTTTGCTTTTTTACTGGTTCTTTGTTTGCTGTTATTCGAAAAGTATGCCAAAGGCCCCTTTTGGATGGGCATTGTAATCGCAGTTCTTGGCGGCTTATTGATGTCGGTTCGAATGATTGGTGTCGTATTTCCCATTGCAGTATTAATTTGGGCTGTCCGTAAAAGATTTATTGATAAGGACAAATCACCTGTTAGCAAATGTGTATGTGGGTTTCTAGTTGGGATAGGATCAATATTATTCTACTTGCTTTTCAACAATTTGTTGTTTGCAGTACCTCAGGCGGAGGGTGGTTCCTATGCGGGTATCTGGGGTGAGGAAAAACTGTATGCAACCATTCTTTATAACCTGGCATATTATACGGAGCAATTTAAATTTTTCTTTTCTCCCTGGGGTGGATCATGGAATTTCCTTCCCCTTATATTGAAAGCAGGTATCTTCACTTTTACAGTTCTTGGTATGATCAGGTCATTTTTTAAAAGGCTTGAATTAATGGATATGATTGTAATACTGTATTTTGGAGTGCTGCTGATATATCCTTATCGAAATGCCGGAATTCGTTTCTTGTTTCCCATTATGCCCTTCCTCCTTTATTATCTGGTAAGGGGACTTGAAACGGTCAGCGTTTTTCCCGGTGTTAAAAAGAATATCAAAATTGTTCTTCTTGCCGGCCTCGTATTGGTATCATACCTGAATATGTTCTGGTTCATTATTCACAGTGATCATCAGGCGTTGGCCGGACCTCAGGAAGAAGCATCGGTGGAAGCCTTTGAATATATCAGGAACAATACAGATGAAAATGACCTTATTGTTTTCGTCAAACCAAGGGTATTGGCTCTTTATACCGGAAGAAAATGCCTGGCGAATAACAAGGAAAGTGATCCTAAATCCATTGCAGAACTAATCTTTTCCTATGATGTGGACTATGTCCTTACCCATACTGATATCTCAGATGCCGCTATCCACGATTTCATTAGGAAACAGGATTATATATGCTCATATGAATGGAGTAATGATAAATTTGTACTCTATAAAGTTGGGCACTAGATATTTCACTTTGGATTTTGAGTTCTGAGCCTTTCGGCCTGGCTCATGGCTCCTTATTGGGTGTTGAGTAAAGATATTATGAGTAAAACGAAAAAACTAATAAGAGCTCTTAAGCTGATCTTGAATAAACCTTATCTTTTAAATAAGGTTTTGGACGATAATGACAACTGGAAAACGAAAGTAGTCTCTGACTATAATATCTCCGAAGGGTTTGATGAGATCAGTTTTCGTAATCTGGCAGCGGGGAAAGAGATTGCGGTAAAACCATTTGCATTTATGGAAGGTGGTTCATTGCCTACCGATCTGGCCTTATTGCGCATTCTGGCATCTTCCTTTAAGGATTGCAATTATTTCGAGATTGGTACCTGGCGCGGCGAAAGTGTGGCGAATGTTGCGGAAGTGGCTAGGGCATGTACAAGCCTTAACCTTCCTGTAAAGACAATGAAAGATGCCGGCCTGGATCCACCCTATATCGATCAGCATGCTATGTTTTCACATGGATTGAAAAATGTATTGCACATGGAGGGCAATTCTCTCGAATATGATTTTGCTGGCCTTCATAAAAAGTACGACCTTATCTTCATCGATGGAGATCATCACTATGACTCCATCAGGCAGGATACCAAAAATGTTTTTGACCATCTGGTTCATGAAAAAAGCATTGTTGTATGGCACGATTATGCCTGGCAGCCAGGAAACATTCGATATGAAACCATGGCAGCTATTCTGGCAGGAGTGCCAATGAGTTTGAGAAAGAATTTGTATGCAGTCAGGAATACCCTCTGCGCCCTTTATTATCCTGCAAAGATAAATGCTCATCCACCGTCTACAATAGCTATAAAAGAAGAAGCCTTTGAGGTAAAGATAAAGTAGTTTGGATTTTGAAATCCCGGCAGGGATGTATTCCAAGCTTACTCACTAATAGCTTTATTATATGCTTCTATGCCTCCGATTATAGGTATTGAAATACTTGTTCCGTCAAGATCGATTGTTAATTCTGTTCCCGGGTCAGGCCATAAAGTAAATTCACGGTCGCTGGAGAAAATCATCAATCCGATCTGTTGTCCTTTGGCAATGATCTGATCATCCGGTTGCAGGCTGAAAGTGATTTCATAGAATTCTCCCGGGACAAGGGGCTCACTGTCTGTAAGTGACTTGTAGTTTTGCGGGTCTGCCCATCCACGGTTAATGATATTATCCGTGATCTTTGACCTTCTGTTTTCAGTCCATGGCAGTGAAACAAGCCAGACAGAAAGGTTTGCTGCCGGTTTACTACTCATAATATTAACCGTCAATTCCGGGATACCAGATATGTGAATTGCTTCTTTAAGAGGTGGTGTAACATACATGAGCCGATGATCAGTGTATTCAGCCTCTGCTAGTGATTTTCCTGAAAATGAAAAATTGTCGATCAATGTTTCAGGTCCGTATGAGTGGGTGTTGTCGGTTGTCAGACCACCATGTCCGGGTGCTCCTGATGTCAGATGAAAGGTTACAGCTTGTGCTTCAGGGTTAGGGAAATCTTCATATGGAGTAGGGTTGGTTTTTTCATCATGTTCACGTACGATCCAGGCTCTGGCATCATCTTCTACACCATTTTCTACTCCATGGAGATAACGTGTAAACCATTTGTTCATCATGCTCATGGGAGGGGGGCCGCCATGTCCTGCCTGATGGTAGAATATCTGGCATGGAATACCTTTTGCTTTTGCTGCTTCATAAATGCGCAGGCTGTGAATGGGCATCACATTCCAATCATTGAACCCGTGTGACATCAGAAGTGCTGCTTTAAATGGTTCCATATCATTAAGATAATCACGTCCTTCCCAAAAATCATTTAAGTCGCCGGTAATTCTATCCATTCCTTCTGCCAGTTCCCCATCTCTGATTACACGGTTTCCATATTCCCGTTTTGATTCTTCCCCGCTGTGTATGAAGTCATAAAGCACATCAATATCTTCACCTTTCCAGCCACCCGGATGCCTGATAAGGCCATGTGAGCGATAATAATGATAATAGGATGTATTCGGAGCGATGGGGATGATGGCTTCCAGCCCTTCAACGCCTGTAGTTGCAGCTGCAACCGGTATTGTTCCGTTGTATGATGTACCGGTCATACCAACTTTTCCAGTACACCAGTATGCTTCAACTTCATCAAAACCTTCACGTTCAGTATATCCTTTAGCGCGTCCACAAAGCCAGTCGATCACCGCCTTGGGGGCTAAAGATTCATTGTCTCCACCTACGGTGGGTGAGCCATCGGACAGTCCTGTCCCGGGTGATGATGAATGTACAACAATATATCCACGAGGGAGCCAAGTGTCGACATGCGAAGTGGAAATGATTGGCCGCTTGCCCTGAGCTTTGATCTCCGGAGGGTGGACGCGTTCCTTAGGAACGGCACCTACTTCCTGCCTTACGTTCCAGAAGTATTCATATGAACCTGATGCAACACCGGCGAAGTAAGGACTGGAAATATATACAACAGGTAGTTTCAATCCTTCAGTATCTGTTTGGTATGGTCTTGTCACATCAACATGCATGCGGTCTGGTTTGCCATCGCCATCAGTATCAAATTCTGTTTCAACCCAGAGGTCGTGCCGGATCCACTTATCAGCATCATTGAATGCTGGTACTATCTGAGCTTCACCATCTTTAAACACAGGTACAGCTTTTTCCCTTTTTCCGTTTTCTTGTGCGGTGGAGGGAAGGATAAAAATAAAAAGAAAGGCAAGTATTGCCATTGTGAGAGAAAGATGATAGTGCTTTTTCATGTTTGGATATTTTAGTCTTGTAAAGATAGGGAAATCCGAGAAACCCTTTGCCAGGATATTAAGTAAGGACCTCGGAGAGGTCCCATATTTATATCCAGTTAAATAGACGCTGAGCTTTATATTCAACCTCAAAACCGTTAAGGAGCTGTAAATACTCCACTTTCAGGTCTTTTTTTTTGTGGTGTTCCTTTTGCCTGAGTATATAATTGGCAATTCGACTAAGTTGAGAGTGGCTATATGAGAATGCTCCATAACCAGCTTGCCAATAGAACTTTTCATTTGTCAGCTTTTGTTTGTTTATAAACTGGTTGGAAGATTTTTTTATATCTCTTACCAGATCGGAAAGAGTACATTCAGGTGTGAGGCCAATGGGCAAGTGCAGGTGATCAGGCATTCCATTAATTGCAATCATTTTTTGTCCTTTACCCTGGACAATCCCGGTAATGTATTTAAAGAGTTCATCTTCCCAATCAGGGGATATTTGGGCCTGACGGTTTTTAATAACAAATACGATGTGAATGTAGATTTGTGTGTATGCATCTGCCATGGGAAAGGGTTTATATTTATAGCTTTGTCCTTATCTATTAATACCCATTTTTGATTTTCGTTCCACTTTCTTAGTAAATAAATATGTGATGTCTCCGACATCACTTACGCCTTGTCCCTTTTTTCCTGGTCTTA
>CAZASJ010000062.1:0-18703 GCA_964487735.1 uncultured Bacteroidales bacterium
AAATTGTTAAATGGCTACATGGTTATATGGTTACATGGAAAATTGACAACTGACAACCGACAATTATTAACCCGGCACCCGGTATCCCGAAAAACCAGAAATCCTTGATTTCATTGTTTTTCGAGGATCCTCGATCCGTAAATGCGGATCGGGACCCGGAACCTCTTTTAATAACAATATTTTGTGAAAAAGTATGGTTAATAAATGACTATACTATTGTTTAGCCGCTTATTTTTGCATTTATAACTTTGTTTTATGCCAGGATATTTCAAACCTTTATTGATATCATTCATCTGTATGACCTGCTTTGGTATGCTGTCAGCACAACAGAAAATCAGCGTTGAGGAGTACATCATTACCTATAAAGATGTTGCCATGGATAAAATGGCCACCTATGGCATCCCCGCCTCCATAACCCTTGCACAGGGGATCCTGGAATCAGGCAGCGGGAATTCGGAACTTGCCAGAAAGGCTAACAACCATTTTGGGATCAAATGCCATAAAGACTGGAATGGCAAAACCTTTCATATGGATGATGATGAAAAGAACGAGTGCTTCAGGAAATATAAATCGCCGGATGAATCATACCGTGACCATTCATTGTTCCTGACTACCCGCGACAGATATGCTGATCTTTTCAAATTAAAGATAACGGATTACAAAGGTTGGGCTCATGGGCTGAAAAAAGCCGGTTATGCCACCAACCCTAAGTATCCCCAATTGCTGATCAAGATTATTGAAGAAAATCATCTCTTTGAGTTCGACAAAGGCATTACGCCTGCGCACCTGGCTCAAAAGCCGGAAGCCGTGAATACAGAAGCTGTAACATCAGACCCAATGGTATATCCGGTGGCTGCCGACTATGAACTTGTTGAAATATGGGAAACAGGGCGAAAGGTGTATATCAACAACGGTGTGAAGTTCATTTTTGTAAGGGCTGGTGACAGCTTTGCCTACATTGCTTCAGATTTTGAGATCTATTCGTGGCAGCTTCCAAAATACAATGAACTCGATAAAAAAGCGGAGCTGAAGGAAGGGGAAATGCTATACATCGAAAAGAAGCAAAAGAAAAACAAGAATGTAGATTCCCATACCGTTAAAGCAGGAGAAAGCATGCATTTCATCTCACAACTTTATGGCATACAGCTCAGCCATCTCTACAAGAAGAATAAGATGAAGGAAGGAACGAAAGCGTCAACAGGGAAGGTTCTTAAGCTTAATTAGTTTGGAGTGACTAGAGTTTGGAGTTTGAAATCCTTATATCTGCCTGATCATTTCCTCAAATAAAACAATCAGGTCTTTTTCGGCCAGGGATGCAGTCTTCAGTATATCTACAATATCAGCCACTGCAAGATTATCAGGATCGCATTCGTCGGTGATCACTGAAACTGCTGCGCAAGGCAGTCCCATATGCTTTGCAGCAATGACCTCAGGAACTGTTGACATGCCCACAACATCTGCCCCAATATTCCGCATGTAACGGTACTCGGCCCTGGTTTCCAGCATGGGCCCTGGAGCAGCAGCATAAACACCCTTATGGAGCTTGATGCTGTTATCTCTGGCCACCTTTTGCATCTTTTTATTCAATTCTTTTGAATAGGGCTCACTCATATCCGGGAATCGTGGCCCCAGCTCATCATAATTAGGCCCAATAAGTGGGTTATCGCCCAGAAGATTAATATGATCCGTCAGCATCATTAAACTTCCCTTTGAGAAATCCATATTAAGGGTACCACAGGCGTTGGAGACCAACAAGGCCCTGATTCCCATCAATTTCATCACCCTAACGGGAAAAACAAGCTGATTCATGCTGTAGCCTTCATAGTAATGAAAGCGCCCGTTCATGGCCATCACCATCTTCCCGCTAAGTTCACCATAGATCAACTCGCCTTTATGAAATGAAACGGTGGATATTGGAAAATGCGGAATATCCTCGTAAGGGATCCGAAGCTTTATATCAATGTTATTTGTCAGCTTTCCTAAGCCTGTTCCCAGGATAATGCCTATTTCCGGGCTTTCCATCCCCATTTTTAGTAAGTACTCACTGGCTGCAGTTAAATCTTTCATAGAATGAATCTGATTTTTTTATGTAAATATAATCGGCAAAATTAGCAAGAATCCATTCCGAATAAAAATGCCGTGCCTTTATGCACAATTGCCTGTTAAATCAAAATCGGCACAATTTCTGTTTATAATGAAATTTAATATAATTTTGTACGTTGTAATACCAAAATGGTATAACCTCTTTTTTAAACCGTTAACACATCAAACGATGATCAAAAGAATCTTAAAAATCACTTTTCTTCTGATGCTTACGATGAGCATTGGTGCCGGAATGTCGTCTTGCAAAAGCAAGAAAAAACTGGCTCGCGAACAAGCAGCGGCCGAATATGCCAGACAGGTTGAAACAGCTAAGGCTGACCTGCTATCTATTATTAACGATGAAGGAAATATGAGCCTTCAGGAAAAGGAGAGCAAGCTTCAAAGGGTTAAAAACATGAACCTCAACGAACCTGAGATCCTTGCACTTATCCGTGATGCTGAAGAAGTTATCGAAGCAGAAAGAGAAGCACTGCTAAGAAAACAACAGGAGGAGGAAAGAAAGAAAACGGAGGCTACAAGTTTGTCGCTGGCCGACTATTTTGCCCTGATTGCAGGCGCCGCCAGCATCGACAATGCGAACATGAAGATTCATGACGCACTGAAATTATTTGAAAGCCCTGATTCACCTGTACTGATTATTATCAGCCAGGAAGGGGATATCGTTGACTACGACAGGCCAACCACGGCTAAAAAATATATGGAATATCTCAAAGACCAGAAAAAGAACCTGAACGAGATAGGAAATATCGAGTACAATGATAATGGTAAAATCAAATTACTTGAACTTATTAAAAAGGATTATTAAGAGATGAAAAGATTAAGCCTAATTTTAATCATACTGGCCGGTATGGCTTACAGTTATACTGCTCAGGCCCAGACCGAGATCAGCCCTGAAAGGAAAAAAGCCATTGACAGTCTGGCAATGGAAAAAATTCGTGACCTCGGAAAATATATTGCCATTATTGGCAATAAGCAAACCCCATTCTCAGAAGCCAAAAGAGTGATTGACCGCACGCTGGAGCTTTTTGTTGAAGATGCCCAGATGGGTGTTTCCTCTCTGGCACGCGACGAAGTAACCTATTACGGAATCAGGGAATATCTCGAAAGGTTAATGTTGCTCAATTACGATAAAGTGAAAATTGAATGGTTCAACATTGAATATATCAGCGACCTCGAGCTGCAACCCGATGGGCGTTATGTGGGGGTGATCACCATCTTCCAGCGCTTTGAGGGCACCTCTGATGATGGCCTCATATATAAAGATGTAACCAAAAAGGACATCACCGTTTATGTGGAAAGGAAACAAACACAAATAGGTGGAAAACTTATCGGTTTCTGGGATGTGCTGCTGGGTGATATCAGGGTTGTAGAAACCACAAAATAATTTTGATGTACAAAAGCTTTCTTACATCAGCAATCATGTCTTTGCTGAGCATTCTGGCGTGCCTTACACAGGCACAGTCCTTCGGTGATTTTAAATACGATGAAACCGAATTGTATGCCGAGACCAAACAGGTAAATCAATTTTACCGCAGGTTCAATGGCGAAGAGGATAAGCAGGGCGAACGCCTGTATGCTAAAGATAAAGACTTCCGCACAATAAAACTACGCAAAAAATACATGCCTTTCCTCTTTAACCTGGAGAGCAGCATACTCAATGATGCGGCAACGGAAAAGTTTTCTGAATTGGTGCTGGATAAAGATAATCCGGTATTTCTTGACTTCCACGGTGGTGGATGGGTCTGTGAATTGAGGACAATTTTTAAATACAATGGAGCGGAAAAAGAATTGACCCTATTTTTAGTACTGCAGGAAGAAGCGGTGGGCTCAAAATGGGTGATCGACGGAGTATATTTCGAACCATTCTACAAAATGCTGAAGCAACCCGACAACAGCAACTTCAACGACAGCAAGTTCCTCCATCCACTGAGCCATGAAGTAGGATTCATGAACATCTTCAGGGTGTTTAAAGAGACCGACAGCCTGGAATATTTTGGTAATAGGGATTTTACGCCTGATTACTTATCTTTGTTCTTTTACGAAATAAAAAAGGGAGGCCTGGAATTCAAAACGGTGAAAGACCTCAAATTTCACTTTTTCCAAATTGAAGGCTGGTATTTTGAGCTAAGCTATTTTAACCGCAGTGGTTATAACAGCGGATGGCTGATATCCAACCTCTTGGAAGTGGATGAAAAGAACAGGCAGATCCTGCTCAACTATATCTACCATGAATAAACGCTACGCGTGGCTTTCGGGAATCATATTCGCCATTCTGTTTTCCGTTCCTGTCCAGGAATGTTTTTCACAACAGGAAGAATACAGTGCCGAACAAATAAAGGCATATAAAGCTGATGTACAAAACCTGATTGATTTTCTGGAGTATTCCTTTAACACCATTGGGAATCCAAAAACAACTGCCAGGGATAAGGATGTGATCATCAACCAGAGCTATGCCAAGATCTTTTTGAATGCAAATGTTCAGGTAGAAGATGATCTGGACGAGAACAGGGAAACCCTTATAAACAAAGATGTACAAGCCTACCTCAAAGACATTGATTTCTTTTTCCGTGAAGCCGTATTTGCATTAAATGTCAGCAGCATTGATCACTATTTCAATGCTGAAAAGGAATTATACTTCATAGCCACACTCACCCGCACACTGAACGGAAGAACAATAACAGGTGATAGCATCTCTTCAAATAAAGAACGTTTTATTGAGGTCAATTATGATGATGTTGCCCAGGATCTTCGCATAGCATCAATTTACACGACACGCATCGACGAAAAAGATGAACTCTTTGCCTGGTGGAATAAAATTCCGGAAGCATGGCGCGAAGTGCTCGGCCACGAAGCCTATATTTTTGATACCATCCGCCTGTCGAAAGTATCATATATTGATGATACCATGGCCATAGCACATTATTGGGGAACGAAAGAAATGCCCATAGATACTTTCCTCGTTTATGGCTCTGATACACTCAGAATTGAAGAAACAGAATTCGTGGAAGGCCTGTTCACTGATACCATTGCCCTGAGGAAAAATGTAAGCTACAGGCTGCTGCAAAGGATCGCCGGAGAAACAGAGATCGATATCAGCGGGAATCTGAATATTCGCACGCTCAGCCCGCTGGCACAAATGGGACAGGTACAAAAGGTGAACTGCGCCAATACTTTGGTCGAAGATCTCAGCCCACTCAGAAACCTTATAAAAATTGAATCACTCGACTGCTCCGGCACTCCCGTAAAAAGCATTGCACCTTTGCAATATTCCATTTCCCTTAAAAGCCTCGACATTCAGTCAAGCAACATCGGGGATATGGAACTCTTGGCTAACCTAAGAAATCTTGAAAAAATTAATTTTTCAAATACCCCTGCCGACAGCCTTGATATGTTAAGCGGCATGCTGAACCTGAGAGACCTGAGGTTTAGCAATACCTTCGTCAGCGACCTGGGTCCTTTGCGGAAATTGAAGCAATTGCTGATCATCAATTGCTCCCGGACCTATATCAATGATCTTAGCCCCCTCCAGGAGCTACTAAATATTGAAAGGCTTTATATCAGCAGCACATCTGTAAGTAACCTCGATCCTCTGTCAGGTCTTGAAAAATTGCAAACAATATACCTTGACAGCACCAATGTTGGAAACATTCAGCCATTGAGCGGACTTCCAAAACTTGAAAAGATCTATTGCGATAATACAGGAATCACAGGATCCAAAGCCAATAAGTTCATGGCAGAAAACCCAAGTGTATTGGTTGTGCATGAATCCGTTGCCCTCAGCAATTGGTGGAATTCCATGTCGGAAGAATGGAAGAATATCTTTATGGAAATATCAGTTCTTGATCCGAATCCAAGCAAAGAACAATTGCATCAGGCTGCAAAGGTCACCCATCTTGATATTTCAGGGAATACAAAAATCAAGGAACTTACACCTCTGAAGATGCTTGAATATCTGAGCAGCCTCAACTGCAGCAATACAGGCATCGAAAACCTTGGGCCAATCTCAGATCTTATTGATCTTCAAAGCCTGAATTGTTCAGGGACACCCATTGATAATTGTGAGCCACTTCGCGATCTCCTGGGACTTGAATACCTCGACCTGAGCAATACAGGACTTACGGATATTCAATGCATTTCCCGAATCAAAAGCCTGAAGCAGCTGAATATCTCCGCTACTGGTATATCGGTCATCAATGTTTTTGGAAAGTGCAACCTGGATATGGTTTATGCTGATAAATCAGCCATAACAATAAAGGAGGTCATTGCCTTTAAAAATGTAAACCCGGAGGCCACGGTTATTTATCAAACGAATGAACTTGAGTTGTGGTGGACAGGACTATCCCCTACCTGGCAAAAGCTATTTATTGCAGAGGCAGGGCTTAAGGGCAATCCAGGCAAAGAAGAACTCCAGCGTATTGCTGACCTCACAGAGATCGACCTTTCGCAAAACAATAAACTCGGCAGTCTGGTTCCACTTCAGAAATTATACCTGTTGAAATCACTCAAAATGAACGATACTCAACTTTCGGATCTTAGCCCCATTGCTGAGATGCGAACCATTGAGATACTTATTCTGTCCAATAATCCCATTGAAGACCTCTCACCTATCTCAGGGCTTACCAAACTACGGCAACTTGAGTTCAAGAATACTCAAATAGATGAGATCAAAGCTTTGTCGGGCCTTGTAAATCTGGAAATACTCGATTTGGCCGGAACACAAATAAAGAAGATGAATGAAGTTGCATCCCTGAGTAAGCTCAAACAGATATCCTTTTATAATACAGGGATCAAATCTTTAAGTGCCCTGGAAGAATTATCCGGGCTGGAACAGATAAAATGCTATAATACCAAGCTTAGCGAAAAGAAAGTTAAAAAATTTGGTGAAGAGCGTCCCGGCTGTGAAATCATCTTCTACTAATTCCCAACAAACTTAAAAGGGTTTCATAGTCATCATTATAGGACTTATTTTCTTAGATTTGTCTATCTTAATAATCCTGACTTATGAAAAAGCATTCAATTTTTTTCTTTTTATTTTTGTTTTGCCTGTCACTGGCTGCCCAACAGCAACTCGAAAATATCAATTCTCCTTTTGAGCTTAAACCCTTAAGTATTGAAGAAGAAATGGCCCTGAAAAAATTGCCGGAGCTTAAACTGCCTGAGCAATACAAGAACAAGAATTTGCCTGCCGTAGTTGATAATTCAACCCAGCCTTATATGCGACAAGTCTTTCAGCAGTCGGGACTTTGCTGTGGCCAGGCAGCAGGGATCGGGTACAATTTCACGTATGAAGTGGATCGTAAAAGAAATTTACCGGCCAATACAAATGATAACCTCTACCCTACTCATTTTACATGGAATTGGATGCATGGCGGACAGGGATGGTATGGTGTTAGTTACCTCCACAGCTTTCAGATCCTGAAACATTGCGGGAACATGAATGTAACTGAATATGGTGGTGGATTGGCAACAGGAGGTGCAGAAAGATGGATATCCGGATATGATGAATACTATAGTGGAATGACGAACAGGATCAGCGATGCCTATCAGATTTATGTAGGCTCTCCTGAAGGGCTGGATGTGTTCAAGCAATGGATTTATGATCACCACGAAGGAGCCTCCGCCGGAGGTGTGGGAAGTTTCTATTCACAATATATGTCGGTCAGCAATACCCTTCCCTCTGGGACCCCGGAAGCCGGAAAATATGTATTAACCACCTTTGGAGGCAGTGCCAACCATGCACAAACCATTGTGGGCTATAACGATTCCATCAGATGGGATTACAATAACGACGGACAGTATACCAACGACATTGACATCAATAATGATGGCGTGGTAAACATGAAAGATTGGGAAATTGGCGGCTTTAAAATGGTTCAGAGCTATGGCGGTGTTCCAAACTGGGGCGACCAGGGCTATGCCTATATGATGTACAAAACCGTAGCTGATAGGCTTGGCCAGGGTGGAATCTGGAACAATTGTGTGCATGTGCTCCATGTAAAGGAAAATTGTGAGCCCCAGGCGACCGTAAAGGTGAACCTGACCCATGATTCACGCGACAAGCTCAAGATCGTTGTAGGCTTGACAAATAATACAGCATCAGGCTCACCTCAACATATCCTTGAGTACCCGATCTTTAATTATCAGGCCGGTAACCAGTATATGCAGGGAGGGTCAAGCATCAACACAAATAAAACAATCGAATTCGGGCTGGATATATCACCCCTGCTGGGAGAAGTTGAATTGGACCAGGATGTTAAAATATTTTTACGCGTTTATGAATATGACCCCGGTAGCATTGGCAGCGGTCAGATAAATTCTTTTTCTGTTATCAACTATACGAATGGTATGGAAGAGTTTGTATGTCCACAAACCAATGTGCCCATTTCCAATAATGGGCTTACCAGCATGTATGTTATCGCAGATTTCAGCTTCAACAGGGTAAATATTTTAAATGCCGCATTGCCACCGGCAGTGGTCGGACAGCCATACAGCCACCAGCTTACAGCTGGAGGAGGCAGCCCCCCCTACAGTTTTAACCTTGTTAAGATATATGAAGAGGAAGTATCCTCAGAGCCTTTTCCAATGATCACTCAGCAGCAGCTATCTCCCAGTAGCAGCAGCAGTGGGTTTGTAACCAAAGCACTGGACTTTGACTTCCCCTACTACGATTCTGTATACTCCTCAGTCACCGTGCATGTTGACGGATATCTGATGTTTGACGAACAGCTCTTTCCTTATCCATATTTTTATGATGATATGAACCTGTTCAAAATCACACGCCATATCTCCCCATTCATGTGCCATGCCATCCGGTTGTATAGTTCTGATGGCGACGGCATATGGTATGAAGGGGATGCCACACAGGCCACTTTCCGATGGAATGCCTCCATTGATGGTAACGCAGGGACTACAGATATCAATGTGGCTGTCAGGCTGTTCCCTTCGGGAGAAATTGAATTCCTTTATGGCGATGTTGTGATCGGAGATGATATCCTATGGGTACCCGGACTTTGTGACGGAAATGAAAACGACATGCAATTCTCAGATTTCTATTTTGAAAGCTTGCCAACTGCAAACAGCAAATATAAATATACACCCTATGAGTATCCTGAAGGAATCAGTATGACGGAAGACGGACTCATCTCAGGGACTGTCCAACAGCAGGTAAATGGTGAGACCATGACCTTTAAAGTAACCGACAACAACTTTGTGTATGATCACAAAACCCTTCTATTTGCAACTTCGGGCATCATGCTGGTTGATTCTGTTTCTGCCGGAGGCGATCAAAAAGTTGAATATGGGGAAATCGTGAACATGAGTGTGAAAGTCACCAACCTTGAGAGCAATCCCATCACCAATGCCAACATGACCATCCTCATCGATGATGAATTCATAACAATGCTTGATAACAATCAAAACATAGGAACCATCAATGTTGGACAAACCATTGAACTGGTAAATGCTTTTACTTACAAGGTTGCTTCCAATATTCCAAATGAGCACCCCATCCATATTGAAACCAGCATTAACGGAACCAGACAGCTTTGGGAAAACAATCTTCTGCACATTGGCTATGCCCCGGATATCAGCATTGCACAGATCATAGTGGATGATGGCAACAATGGAAGACTGGACCCAGGCGAAACCAGTGACCTGATCATTAAGATGCACAATGCAGGCGGTTCAAAAGCACATATGGTAAATGCCATTCTTGAAATACAGGATCCATTGATCACCCTGAACCTCGATTCTGCGTATATTTCATTTATATACCCTGATTCAACGGTAACCGCAGTTTATAATATCAGTGTGGATGAAACGACCAGCATCGGACATCTGGCCGCATTCAACCTGAGCCTGGGTGGAAATATGGGCTATGAGTCAGAAATGCCATTTGAATTGCGCATTGGCCTGACAGTGGAAGATTTTGAAAGCGGGGATTTCAGTTTGTTCTCGTGGGGTTTTAAAGGAGACCGTGACTGGACAATTAACCCTCTTTATCCCTATGAGGGAGATTTTTGCGCCCGTTCAGGGAACATCACCCACGAACAGCAGAGTTCAATGATCCTCGACCTTGATGTGCTGGAAGCCGGCGACATCAGTTTCTTCAGGAAAGTAAGCTGCGAGAATGATGTAAATGATAATTATGATTTCCTTTCATTCCATATCGACGACATTGAAATAGCCAGGTGGGACAGCATTCTGGATTGGGAAATGGTCAGTTTTCCGGTCGAAAGTGGTTTCCACAGGTTTGAATGGCGCTATACCAAAGATGTTAGTACGAGTGCAGGCCTTGATGCCGCTTTTATCGACTACATCAGCCTTCCATCCTGCATGGATGCCCTTCCACACCTTACTGTCAATCCTGAATTAATTGACAAAGGAATGCTTCCTGACGATATTGATACAGATACCCTTATTATCAGCAATCCCGGGCAGGGAGAGATGGAGTTTAACCTCATCCTCTCCTCACAGTTAACAGATGATAATGGCGGACGAAGTATTGACGGCTCCTACCTTGAATGCGATCAAAGCGAATTTTTTACGGGTGAGGAGTTCGACTGGTCATTCACCCTCTTTAACAACAGTGATGACAGCGAATGGTTGCAGGATCTTAAAATTCAGGTTCCGGAAGGGATCATTGTACAATCTTCCACTTATTTCGTTGGCGGCAGTGGAGGCGATCTCGTATTTCAGAGTGGTTTTGGCAACGGGCCCTTAATGAATTGGTACGGTGAAGATGCAAGTGGCTGGGGCGTTGTGCATGGTGGTGAATTCGCTTATGGTGAGTTCAGCGGAACCATTGAGCCCGGGTTTTCAGAAGATGCCGTCCTGGAATATACCATTACCGGTGATATTTATGGGGCAGAACCACATATTGTATATGGTGAGATCATCCTCACAAATCTGGGAGGAAATGTTAGCTGGCTCACATGCGACCTATACGATGGGACCATCAGCGGAGGAAGCCCGCAGGAAATCATGCTGACTTATAACACAGAAGGATTAGATGATGGAGACTATTATTGTACGATCATACTGAGAGACAATTTTCAGCATGAAATGCACATCCCGGTACACTTGCTGGTCGATACCGATTTGGGTGTGAACCAAGCACAAGCCCCGGAAGCAGAGATGTCGGTATTTCCCAATCCTTTCAGTAAACATACCAATATCACACTCACACTCTCTTCATCAGAATCGGTGAAACTCAGCATCCTTGACCTTGAAGGAAAAACACGGGCTGTCATAGCCGAAGGCATCGTCATCCCGGCAGGGTCACACACATTCAAGTGGTCAGAAGCACAAGCCTCATCACTTGAAGCAGGCATGTATTTCATTGTTTTGGAATACAGCGATAAACGACTGGTTCGCAAGGTTATCAGGCATAAATAACAACAATGCCATGAAGATCCAGGCCTTTCTTCTGTCTTTCTTTTTTATCTCCGGTCTATTCGGTCAGGAGGAGAATATGATAGGCAACAGATATGAAGGCCCCGTTCTGACACCCTATGATTCAGTCATGCTTTCAAATTTGCCTGAATTGCAGCTTATGCCTATACTCAAAATGAGTGATTTGCCATATGCTGTCGACAATTCCGAATTGCCATATTACCGACCCATTTATCAGCAGATAAGTGCTGAATGCGGACAAGTAAGCGGTATTGCATATAACTTCACTTATGAGATAAACAGGCTCCGCAATTTGCCGGCGAATGCGGAAGAGAACCAATATCCACCTCATTTCACCTATAATTTCATGAACGGCGGGTATGGCTGGCACGGAGTGAGCTATTTTCACAGTTTTGAAATCCTTAAGGCAGCCGGATGCCCAAGTGTTGACACTTATGGAGGAATGGCCGCCGGGGGCGATACACGTTGGATGAGCGGATATGATGAGTATTATGGTGCCATGAAAAACCGGATCCGAAATGTTTATCAAATTCAGGTGGGCACAGAAGAAGGGCTGTTAAATCTAAAGCAATGGCTGCATAATCATCTGACAGGATCTGAATACGGAGGAGTGGCCTCTTTTTATGCAAATGCACCCTGGAACCTAAAAACCCTTGCTGATTTAACACCCGAAGGCGGAAAACATGTCATTGTCAGCTGGGGTGGATTGCCCACGCATGCCATGACGATTGTCGGTTACAATGACTCCATAAGATGGGACTACAATGGTGATAATCAGTATACCACAGACATCGACATCAATGATGATGGCAAAGTGGATATGCGCGATTGGGAAATAGGAGGATTGCTGTTCGCAGATGGATGGGGCAGTGGGATTCAATTTGCGGATAGTGGCAAGTGCTATATGATGTACAAAACCCTTGCTGAAAAAACCTATGAGGGGGGCATCTGGAACCATGCCGTTCATGTGCTGGATGTGAAAGACCTTGAAACACCTTTGCTAACTGCTAAGATCAGCATTGAGCATAGCCGGAGGGGTATGCTTGGCATTCAATGTGGCGTTTCTTCCAATCCTGACGACAGCCTGCCCGAATACAGCATTGGCTTTCCCATATTCGATTTCCAGGGAGGGAGCCAGTATATGCAGGGAGGCGTCTCGATCGAAGAAAATAAAACAATCGAATTTGGACTCGACATTACACCTCTTTCAGGCCATCTGATAAATGGAGAAGATGCCGCTTTCTTTCTGATCATCGAGGAAGTTGATCCAGCCCATCTGGGAGAGGGAAAGATCCTTCATTATTCCGTGATCGACTATTCCGGAACGGAACCTCTGGAAGTTGTGTGCAATGATACACTGATGATAATCCATAACGACTCTACCACAATCAGGAAATTGGTCTTTCCGGGCATCATGCATAATGTTGCCATTACAACAATTGACCTCCCTGCTGCGATTGTTGATCAACCTTACTCATTTCAGCTGCATGCTGAAGGTGGAACCGAGCCCTATCAATGGCATTTCAAGAAGGATTGCTCAGAAGAGGTCGCATTCCGGGAAATTGACAACCTGGGCATCTTCACAGAACCCGGGCATTGGGTATACGGGAACATTCCATATGCCCTGCCTTTCCCTTTCAGGCTATATGATACCTATTATGACAGTATCTTCATACACCCCGGCGGATTTATCCTGTTTGAAGACAGTCAATATCCATGGCCCTATCTCTATGACGAAGCCCTTTTGATCCGCAACACACCCATCATAACACCGTTTTTGTGCCGATGGCTTGAATATGATCCGGCATTCGGACAAGGTATTTGGATTCATGAAGAATCGGATCAGCTAAAGATCAGATGGAAAGGCGACATTCAGGATTATTCTTATTCTCCCGAAGTGGAATTTGCCCTCATCCTGAACAGCAATCACGAAGCAACATTTATTTATGGCACGGAGATAGAATCCGGAAGAGTTCATTGGTCATGTGGTGTTTCGGAAGGAAATGATCTGAACTTTCATATGCCACAAATAGAGCGATCGTATCTGATACCTGAATCATACGCAGTAACACTCAGAACCAATCCCTCACCCGAAAACCTTGAATTAAGTGAAGAAGGACTTCTTAGCGGAACCATGCAGCATTATTATCAGCAATTTGAACTCTCTTTTTGTGTGGAAGATGATGACCATATAAGAGCCTTTAAAACCCTGAAATTCTCAAGCACCGACCTGGGAATTGATGAAGATATTCATTCAACACTCACCGGATCCGTTTTTCCAAACCCATTTGAGTCAAGGCTTACAATTCAATTGAAAAATGGAATGAGCGGGCCACTTTTATGCAGGGTTTATTCGGTCAATGGCAAGATGCTGAAAATTATTGCTGAGCTGCCGGATGCAAAGGGGGTTAAAAACCTGTTTTGGGATGGTAAAGATGCATCGGGCAATGATCAGCCGCCGGGCATCTATTTCATTCATCTTCACAATGCAAGAACAACAGAGATGATCAAGATAATTCATAGCGGGAAATAATTGAAAACAAGTGCCCGTAAATAATATTATTTTTGCACCACTAAACCATAAATTTACTTCAGCAAAGACCTATGCGGTTCCATCATAAATCTCTTTTCGCTTTGATCATGGCCATCATGCTAATCCCTCCCCTTGTGAAGGTACCCATTGATTATTTCGATTTTGCTATCATGCCGCTGAAAGGACATATTGTTTATGCTGAGTATCCTGAATTTTCCTGGCCCGGATGGTTTGAGGGATCTTATCAAAAAGAGTATGAAAACTACCTGGAGGATCATATCGGCCTCAGAAACTTTTTTGTCAGGGTTCACAATGAAATTGACTTTTCGCTTTACAGAAAACCCAAGAATACCGGGATTATCGTTGGCTCAGATGACTACCTCTACCAGATGGACTATATAGATGCCTATTTGGGAAAGACGTTCATCGGGCACGCAGCCATCAACAACAAATGCCATAAAATAAAAGCCATACAGGATACTTTAAGCACATATGGGACTGAACTGATCGTGGTTCTGGCACCCGGTAAGGCCAGTATGTTTCCTGAGCATATTCCTGAGAGGCTGTTGAAGGATTCAACAGGGATCAACAATCATGATGCATATCATGCGGCATTTGATGAATACGGAATAAAATATATTGATTTCAATACTTACTTCCGGGAAATTAAAGACAGTTCACCTTATCCACTCTACCATAAGGCGGGGATCCACTGGAATACCTACGGTGCCAGTCTTGCCCGTGATTCCATTGTACGCTATATGGAAGATGCAAAGGACATTGACATGCCTGATATGAGTTATGAGGGCATAGAAATGTCGGCACTGCCAAGAAATACCGATTACGACGTAGGTGATGCCCTGAATATATTTTCACGTGTACACGATCAGCCCATGCCCTATTATTATGGCCATCATTACGAGGTAGAAGGAAAGGCACGGCCAAACCTGATGGTAATTGCCGACAGTTATTACTGGACGATTTATAACTTATATGGGAACAATAAGCTTTGGAACACGCATGACTTCAGATACTACAACATGCAGTTGTTTTCACAGGGGAACCCCGATAAGGAGCTCTATGCTATTTCAGTAGAGGCAATGACCCAATTCGATTTCATTATGCCCCTTTATACAGAAATGAACTTACATGTGATGGCAAATGACTTTTTCGAACAGGCATATGCCCTACTTTTTGAATCGGAAAGGCTTGAGCAAATAAAATCCAACATCAGGAACGACAGTAAGTGGTATCAGCAAATTGTGGATAAGGCCAATGAGAGAGGCATCAGTGAAGAAGAGATGCTGCAAAAAGATGCGCTGTGGCTGCTGATACAGGAACTAAAAAAACAAACAAGCAATACAAATAACGAATAAGACATGGTTTTTAGCAGCAGTTTATTCTTATTATACTTTTTTCCGGCTTTTCTGGTAATTTATTATCTCTTACCTAAAACTGCAAAGAACATCTTTGCCCTGCTGGCCAGTATCTTCTTCTATGCCTGGGGAGCACCCATTTTCGTATTTGTAGTACTTGGGTCCATCCTGCTCGACTTCTATGTGGTGAGGGTGATGAATACAAGCAAAGGCAGAAAAAAAAGTGCTTTGCTGGCCATATCCATGGTCCTGAATATCGGGCTCCTTCTCTACTTTAAGTATGCTAATTTCTTTGTGGACAATGCCAATGCCATATTGGAGTTTTTCGGAATGACCGCCGTCCACTGGACCAGGGTTGCCCTTCCGATCGGGATATCATTCTTTACTTTCCAGAAGATCACCTATTCGGTGGATGTTTACCGAAAAGTGCATGCACCATTGGATAAAGTAAGTGATTATGCCTTATACATCCTGATGTTCCCACAACTCATTGCCGGGCCTATTGTACGCTACAATGAGATCGCTGACCAGCTGGTTGACCGAACGGAATATGAAACCATGGATAACCGCCTGACCGGCTTTTTCCGATTTGTGGTTGGTTTATCCAAGAAAGTATTGATCGCCAATGTGCTGGGCGAAGAAGTAGACAGGATCTTCGAGATGGGCGGAGCCGATGTGGATAGCATCACAGCCTGGTATGGTATCATTGCTTACAGCTTCCAGATATACTTCGACTTTTCAGGTTATTCAGATATGGCCATTGGCATTGGCCGTATGATAGGCTTTAAGTTCCCGGAAAACTTCAACAACCCCTATATTTCCCAGAACATTTCAGAATTCTGGCGCAGGTGGCACATCACCCTCGGACGCTTCATGAAAGACTACCTGTACATCCCCCTGGGAGGAAACAAGGTTTCGGCTGGGCGGATGTATTTCAACCTCTGGGTTGTATTCCTTATCTCAGGTTTCTGGCATGGAGCTGCCTGGAATTTTGTGATCTGGGGTGCATTTCATGGATTGTTTCTCATTGCTGACAGAATATTCCTGCTAAGGGTATACAAAACCATAGGAAAGATTCCAAGCATCATTATTACCTATATCATCGTTCTTATCAGTTGGGTATTTTTCAGAGCAGAAACCTTACCAGATGCCATCGCCTACTTAGAAAAGATGTTTGCATTTACAAATAGTGGTGATGGACTGTATTTTGATTCCAAATTCTATAGCATTCTTGTCCTGGCTATCTTCTTCTCCTTCTGGGGAGGGATAAAAGGAATTGAAAACTGGCAGCTGAAACTGTTCGGAGAAAAACAAAGCAACAGAAATATCATACTGATGGTGGTTTTCAGTATCATCTTCTTTGTCATCAGCCTCAGTGCGATTACATCTTCAGGGTTTAACCCATTCATATATTTCAGGTTTTAATTATGGCCCAAAAGGTCAAACATATTGTCTTTTACATCATTTTACTGGCACTCTTACTGCCAGCATTGCAGGGATTTTTTGGATTTTTACCCGTCAAGCCCCTGAATGGCGATTTTTTACAAATTGAAAAGCCTGCTTTTTCCTCCAACGCCTGGTTCGCAGGAAGCTTTCAATCATCATTTGACCCCTGGTTAGAGCAAAACATTGGATTTCATAACAGCATGGTCAGGCTGCACAATCAAATTGATTACAGCCTATTCCAAAAGGTAAATGCCGAAGGTGTGGTCCGTGGCAGGAACGGACAGCTGTACGAATATGATTATATCAGGGCCTGGATGGGATGGGATTTTGTAGGCGAAGAATTGCTTGACAAAAAGCTTCGGCAATTCCGTTTCCTGCAACAGCATTTAAAAGACCACTTCAATACCGACCTTGTACTTGTGCTCGAGCCGGGCAAAGCATCCGTCTATCCGGAAGACATCCCTTCCAGATATGCAAAGGCTGAAAAAGGAAAAACCAATTATGAATATATGCTAAAAAGGGCAACGGAGCTGGGCATTCACCTCATTGACCTCAATGCATATTTCATTAAAATTAAAGACACTTCGTCCTACCCCCTCTTTCCTAAACAGGGTACACATTGGAGTGAATTTGCCATGTGGTACGGAGCGGATTCACTGCTCAACTACATTGAATCCCTAAGGGGCATTCATATCCCTGAGATCGTGCATGAAGGCAGGGAGATCAGCCCCGAGTTACAATCAACAGACTATGATGTTGGCATAACCCTGAATCTTTTGTGCGATCTGCCGCACGGCCCCATGCCCTATCCGAAATACCATTTCCCGAAAGACACAACATATCAGAAACCAAATGTGCTGGCCATTGCCGACAGCTATTACTGGAATTTTTTCAATACCCGCATCCCTAAAAACCTCTTCAATAATGAAGCCTTCTGGTATTTCTATAAAAAGGTATACCCCGACTCATACTTTGGAGATAAGTTTGTGGATGAATTGGACCTGAAAGCAGAAGTTGAAAAACAGGATGTGATCTTCTTTATGACAACAGAGCGGTTCATGTATATGGTCGACCGTGGTTTTGTGGATGACCTTTACAGCATTTATGGATTGAATAATGATATGTCGGAAATCACACACTTAACAACAGGCATCCTCAATGATAATCTTTGGATTTCAGACATCATTAAAAATGCCAGGAATCGAGGCATCAGCCTTGGGGAGATGCTGGATCTTGAAGCAAAGTATTTGCTCTGGAAAACGAATCCTGAAAAGTATTATAGCCTTTTGGGTACGGCCCCCATTGTCAATGAGATAAAATCCAATGCTGTCTGGTATGCAGAAGTTAAAAAGCGTGCTGAGGAAAACAACAACAATCCGGATGAACGCCTGATGAAAGAGGCCAGATACGTTTTAAATACCAGGTATCCTGCATCCCTCCACAAATATGAACGCATCCAGGAGCTTATGAATAACATCCGTTCCGACAGCACCTGGCATGCCAATACACTTGAAAAAGCCGCCCGGTATTTTATGACCGAAGAGGAGATGGCGAGGGTTGAGGCGGAATACATCTATCAAATTGAGCAGAAAGCCGTAGCCAATGATCCCTAACCCATAGTGATTATGGATTATGAATTATGGATTATGGATTATCCTTTTTCGTTAAAACTATAGAGGAGGCGCTGAATTATGGGTTATGGATTCTCAATCAGCATTCTGCTCTAAGACGAGGTACTTAGAGTACTTGGAATACTTGGAGTACTTGGAGTACTTGAAGCCAGAAGCTAGAAACCAGTAACCAAGAACCAAGAAATAGTGACCATTGGCTC
>CAZASJ010000063.1:0-18606 GCA_964487735.1 uncultured Bacteroidales bacterium
AATGCTATGAATAGCGCTAGAATAATATTTTTCGGAAGTCGCATTTTTGCAAATCGAAGAGCTTTCCTGATTCTTATTTATTAATATGGACAGTGATTTCCCAAATTTGACTTATTTGTTTAGGTAGGTCCATACTATCGTTTTACTAATGAATGATGAGTTTTTTATAAACAGCTTCTTTATTCACCAGTATTTTCAGAAGATATACTCCGCTGGGGCAAGTCATCAGGTTAATATTAATCAGATCCTGGGTGCACTCTTGCTGTTGTAGTATTTCTTTACCTGATAGATCTAACAAGGCGATGCTTGAAATTTTAGTTTGGTCATTTGTCTTCACAATGAAGACATTATTTGAAGTTGGATTTGGGTATATGCTGATAGCATAACTTTTGTTTTCATGTATGTGAATGATAGGATCATAGTTGTAAAAAACGATTTTGAATATTGGCCCTGTCTCGTCGACCCTTTCGCTGATTGTTAACAAAGACCCGACAATGCCTTGTCCATAGTAGTTATATTCGGTAAGTAGGGTCGTTTGTATGTTGCCTGTGTTGAAATTGCTGTCAGTTGTTATAGCAGAAGTTTTAATTCGCAGAACATTTTCATATGAATTATCGGGTAGGTTTAAGGTTCCATATGCATCGGCATGATGGGTATAAAACGATTTTTCTTGAAAGGTCGCATAGTTAACTAAAAAAGTATCAAGAAAGCTATCCTCAAATGTAAACGGGAACTTCAATAACTTCAAACCATCAGTATAACTCAAGTAAGATGTCCATGTAGAAAAACCATAATAAGAGAGTGCCTCATTATTAACTGTATAAAAGGAGAAAAAAACCGGGGCCGGGTAAACGTTCCTACAATAATTAGTGCCGGGAAACTGATCGTAAAAGGGAGCTGTTTCAGGAGAGATCACCATTTCGTATCTTGTGCTTATTTGATTGAGATTCGAGAAATCCCAATTGACATACGCTCCAGAGGGACCAGGCTGTATATACGTTGAATCACATTCAATAAAAGTTATTAGATCTCCAGGCTCTCCTCCATAAAAAGAATTTATAACAGGTTGAGCCAAAGCTGATGACATTTTTATCAACTCAATTATAATAATAAAAAGGCATACTGATGTTTTCATAAACTGAGACTATTTTAGTTCTTATCTAAGACTCAAATTTTAATTTGATTTAAATAAAATGCAAAAGAATTCTACTAAAGGAGATAACAAATAGATAGGCAGGGTATTTCCTCCCACCTTCTTGCTTCATCGCTTATTCAGTTCAGTTGACCGATAATACTGAAGACATGGTAGATTGAATGCTATCAAACAAGGATTGGATGACATTTTACGGACTTCGTTGTTACTGGGCGGCTGACGAAAAAACGATTTTGAGATACCGGAATACCGGAGTGCATGAATTGAAAAGCACTCAGCGCGAAGCGATCAAGGGTTTTTGTATTGAGCCCCACCACGGATCAGAGAGCGAAGCGAAGCTAATCCTTGTCAATTAGACGATTATCGATTAGAAGGAAGAAGATACTGGATTGGATTTGAAATAGTAGAATTGAAATTAAATAATCAATCGAATATTACATTTCAAACCAAAAATCAAGCATCCTATCAAGAATCGACAATACAGAATCGACAATTCCTTTTGTGAAGTGACTAAAGTGTGGAGTGAGCTGAAGTGCCTAGAGTTAATAACACCCATAATTTATGAGCGAAGCGAATCCTGCTTGTGAAGTGTCTAAAGTACTTGGAGTACTTGGAGTACTTGAAGTACTTGGAGTGCCTAAAGTGACGGAGTGGAAGCTTTTTCTTTATCCCCGCCCATACCAGAATTTATGATCAATGCATCGCAGTATAATTTACAAATTATAGTATGCTGACGACGGTAAATATTGCCACTATCATTTCTTATTTATTCCTAAATGCATCATTTGTGGCCTAAGATCAACGTTTAGCAGGCAGAAAACACGACTGGTAGATTTATAATTAGTGTTGGTCGAATTAGCAGTGCTGATAGCTTAATTATATTGTATTTTCATGATTAGCATAAAAATCATTGATGATGAAAACACTCTTTAATATATCAATCGCACTCATCTTTTTCTGTATTAATACGATTAATTTGCACGCACAATTAAGTAAAACAGGATATGATGAAAAATCAGAACCTCTCCGCATCGTAATAAGTGACCCAAATTGTTATGAAGTTGAATATACTTTTAATCAATTTCTGAGCCCTGATACTAAGAGCTCCGGATTTTTAAATGTGCAGGGATTTGGCAAACTAAATGAACCCTGGAGGCCGGAAGTGCCATCCCATATTGATTTTATTGCTCTGCCTCTGGATACCTCCTATAGCTTTCGAGTAGTTGAATCCGATTCGCTAATCATTTCTGATGTATATCTGCCTAACGCTAGCGGACCACAACTAATTTCTTCAGAATTGATGGTGTATGATGGATACAATTCTGTCGCAGAATTGAACTCATTTTTTCCTGAAGCCCCGGCAAGCATATTAAAAATCGTATACTATCGCGGCCACCCCATGGCAGAGGTCAGGATATGCCCGATACGATATAATGCCGGAACAAAGGAAATGATCATTTACTCAAGAATTAAGTATGCCTTTGAGTTTGATGCTGATGCAACTTTTATCAATGATAATTATTTAACAAAAAATTCTTCTGTCTTATACCAGAATTTTGTGATCAATGGGTCATATCATAAAGGAGGTGTTGAGCATATTAATACAACTAAACAGGATTCAGCAAAGGATTACATTATTATCACAACAACTGAATTTGAAGCACCTGCAGCTGAATTGGCCAGGCTGAAGAGACAATTGGGCTATACCGTAGAAATTGATGCCAGAGACCAATGGGATACAGCAGAAATTAAAGTAGCATTATTCGAAAAATATCATTCCTGGGATCCAAAGCCACACTACTTTGTAATCCTTGGCGATCAGGAGGATGTTCCTGGCGAATTTTATTTCAACCAACTGGTGGGTGAGTTCGCCTCCGATCTGTATTATGCCTGCATGGATGGCCCTGACGATTATTTCCCCGATTTGTCACGTGGAAGGATTTCAGTTAGTGATATTGACCAGGCCTATAGCATCATTCATAAAATTGAAGAATATGAGTTCGCCCCTCCTGACGACACAGCATTTTATGATCATGCTTTGCATTCAACTTATTTTCAAGATCAAGATATGGACACCTATGACGATCGGCGTTTTGCACAAACAACAGAAGAATTGTTAGGATATATGTCTTCTGAGCATGACTTTACTTTGAGCAGGGCTTATTATACAGAACCTGTCAGGAATCCTCAATTCTGGAATGATGGTATGTTCTCTGCGGGTGAAGCCATACCTGAATATTTAAAGAAACCTGGTTTTTTGTGGAATGCAGATCATGATGACATTCAGGATCAAATTAATGCCGGTCTGCTCTATATATTTTATGATGGTCACGGAACTGCAAATGGCTGGGCCTATCCTGCCTATACTTCAAATTATATAGCCAGCCTGCAAAATCAGGGGATATATCCGGTGGTATTCAGCATGGCATGCTCAACAGGTGAATTCTGGAGAAATTCATGTTTTAGCGAAGTATTTCTCAGAAAAGAGAATAAGGGGGCAATTGCTATTTTCGCCAACTCCAGTCCTTCCTTAATAGGACATTCAGATGCTCTGGGGATGGGATTGCTGGATGCTATCTGGAGCGATCCGGGCTTTATTCCCAATTTTACAGGAAGTTTCGGAATCCCAAACCCCAATCTCACTCCTCATACTTCCATTCTGACTATGGGAGATATATTAATCCAGGCATTGGTCAGAATGACTGAGCTCTGGGGCGATCCATGGGGACATGATGAATATATGCATCAGATATTTCATCTGTTTGGCGACCCTGCCATGAAAATCTGGACGAATTTCCCTGAACCTATTTATGCCGGACACGATTCAATCATCCTTCCAGTACAATTTGAGCTTACCATCAACTCCTGTAATGTGGCAGATGCAATGGCCACCTTAGTTCAAGGCAATGAATTATTAGGCAAAACGAGCCTTGAAAATGGCCAGGGTGTCATATCTTTTGAAAGCTTTTCAGGAAATCATGCCGTACTCACTATTTCGAAACAAAATTACAGGCCTTACCTTGATACTATTTACAAATCAACAATCTCTATTGATGAAAATCCTGCATCTGTATTTCCTGATATTATTGATTTCAAACTTAGCCCAAACCCGGCCTGTGACATTATTCGCGTAGAAAGCAAAAGCAGTGGAAAAATCAGGATGATTAATTTGAATGGGGAAGTAGTTTATGACCGGATCATTAATGACAGGATAACTATTGATGTAACACAATTTGAGGCTGGATTATATTTAATGACCCTGGTTTCTGAACGGGGCATTAAGTCTAAAAAGGTAGTTATCAGCAGCAGATAGTCTTTGTTATTAGCAAGCGACGGATAAGAAAGTAGGTTTTAGTATTCAAGTATCATAAATGTTGTCTGACTGAAATCCCCTGCAATCATCTGGCAGGAATAAATGCCACCGTCAAGTCCGGTGGCATCAAATTTAACTTCATATTTCCCGGGCTCTTGCTTCTGGTTCACTAATTCTGCTGCTATCCGGCCCTGCGTGTCACGAATGATAATCCTTATCTTTTGTTTAATATTAACTGAATACGTAATGATTGTTCTGGTTTTAAACGGATTTGGATAGTTCTGATACAATCGGAATTGACTTTCTGTTTGCCTTTCATCATTGACAGATAAAAAAGGGGTAATATTCCACAATCCAAGATTATTCAATACAGTATCGGAGGCTAAGGTCTGATAGAAATCAGCTTCAGCCTCCCCTATTCCACCGTGATAGGGAATTCCTACAGTGCTTTGCTGAAAAACCGTTGAAAAGATAACACAGGCCATCAGATAGGAACCTTTGAGTGAAGGATGATTCCAGTCGCTCAGGTGTAAATAATGCAATGGATAATGATATGCTTCCAAAACAGCATACCATGCCCAGCCTACCGGGGCTATTTCAAAGCCTATTTCTTCTGAATATTGCAATGTATTATCGTAAATATGCCATTGCATATCTTCAAAAGTATCCGTCCAGTTCTGATACCAGGTCATACCGTCTTCAAAAGCCCAGGGCAAACAAAATACCATTCTGGTGGATTCGCAATTTGCTGTTATCTTGTCACGAAGGGTTATCAATGCCGGGTATACAGGATGATCGGTAAAATGACCGGGATAAGCCATCAATACTCCAACTCCTTGCAAAACAACATAATCCCAATCTCTTTCATTAATTTTTGCTTCCGTAATTGTGCTGCTGGCATGGTCAGAAAGGTAGAGTCCGTTTTGCCCATGCATTTCGATGTATAAAGGAACACCGGAACTATCAGCAAGGTTTTGAATCAGATTTGCGAGCTCATTGCCATTAAAATAGCTGCTTCCAATAAGTAAGATCTCGCATGTATCCTGATTGAGCTCTGTATTTGCTGAGAGGGGATTATAGTAGCCCCCACAGAATGCTATGAATAGCGCTAGAATAATATTTTTCGGAAGTCGCATTTTTGCAAATCGAAGAGCTTTCCTGATTCTTATTTATTAATATGGACAGTGATTTCCCAAATTTGACTTATTTGTTTAGGTAGGTCCATACTATCGTTTTACTAATGAATGATGAGTTTTTTATAAACAGCTTCTTTATTCACCAGTATTTTCAGAAGATATACTCCGCTGGGGCAAGTCATCAGGTTAATATTAATCAGATCCTGGGTGCACTCTTGCTGTTGTAGTATTTCTTTACCTGATAGATCTAACAAGGCGATGCTTGAAATTTTAGTTTGGTCATTTGTCTTCACAATGAAGACATTATTTGAAGTTGGATTTGGGTATATGCTGATAGCATAACTTTTGTTTTCATGTATGTGAATGATAGGATCATAGTTGTAAAAAACGATTTTGAATATTGGCCCTGTCTCGTCGACCCTTTCGCTGATTGTTAACAAAGACCCGACAATGCCTTGTCCATAGTAGTTATATTCGGTAAGTAGGGTCGTTTGTATGTTGCCTGTGTTGAAATTGCTGTCAGTTGTTATAGCAGAAGTTTTAATTCGCAGAACATTTTCATATGAATTATCGGGTAGGTTTAAGGTTCCATATGCATCGGCATGATGGGTATAAAACGATTTTTCTTGAAAGGTCGCATAGTTAACTAAAAAAGTATCAAGAAAGCTATCCTCAAATGTAAACGGGAACTTCAATAACTTCAAACCATCAGTATAACTCAAGTAAGATGTCCATGTAGAAAAACCATAATAAGAGAGTGCCTCATTATTAACTGTATAAAAGGAGAAAAAAACCGGGGCCGGGTAAACGTTCCTACAATAATTAGTGCCGGGAAACTGATCGTAAAAGGGAGCTGTTTCAGGAGAGATCACCATTTCGTATCTTGTGCTTATTTGATTGAGATTCGAGAAATCCCAATTGACATACGCTCCAGAGGGACCAGGCTGTATATACGTTGAATCACATTCAATAAAAGTTATTAGATCTCCAGGCTCTCCTCCATAAAAAGAATTTATAACAGGTTGAGCCAAAGCTGATGACATTTTTATCAACTCAATTATAATAATAAAAAGGCATACTGATGTTTTCATAAACTGAGACTATTTTAGTTCTTATCTAAGACTCAAATTTTAATTTGATTTAAATAAAATGCAAAAGAATTCTACTAAAGGAGATAACAAATAGATAGGCAGGGTATTTCCTCCCACCTTCTTGCTTCATCGCTTATTCAGTTCAGTTGACCGATAATACTGAAGACATGGTAGATTGAATGCTATCAAACAAGGATTGGATGACATTTTACGGACTTCGTTGTTACTGGGCGGCTGACGAAAAAACGATTTTGAGATACCGGAATACCGGAGTGCATGAATTGAAAAGCACTCAGCGCGAAGCGATCAAGGGTTTTTGTATTGAGCCCCACCACGGATCAGAGAGCGAAGCGAAGCTAATCCTTGTCAATTAGACGATTATCGATTAGAAGGAAGAAGATACTGGATTGGATTTGAAATAGTAGAATTGAAATTAAATAATCAATCGAATATTACATTTCAAACCAAAAATCAAGCATCCTATCAAGAATCGACAATACAGAATCGACAATTCCTTTTGTGAAGTGACTAAAGTGTGGAGTGAGCTGAAGTGCCTAGTGTTAATAACACCCATAATTTATGAGCGAAGCGAATCCTGCTTGTGAAGTGCCTAAAGTACTTGAAGTGCCTAAAGTACTTAAAGTGCCTGGAGTGAAGCCCTCGCAGGCATGCTGCGGGTTTTTTAATTACGCTCGCAAGCGGCGGGTAAAGACTACTGTTCGTAGAGATCTTCTATCGTGATCAGCTTGTATTCTTTTCCGTTATACAGAGACGTTATGGCGATATTGAATGACCTGTTATTTAACTTGAAGTAAAGCTCACCCTCGCAAAACTGGATGCCGTCCTCTTCTGTAATCTCAAAAACGAAGTCGAGGTATTCTATTTCCTGCCAGTTGATTGCAGCTTCCCCTCCATCTTCTTTTATCTCATTATACTCATTCTTAATGCCATCAATCCATTTTTCCCTAAGCATGGATGTCATTTCATTCCTGGTGCTTTCATCTGTTATGATATCAGGATTTTTCCCAAGTTCGCGGATTTCTTCGATCGACAAGTACTGATCGATGTATTCCTGCCGTGTGCCATCGCTGATATTTTGTAAGATTTTGAATACCTGCCTACCAATCATTTCCGGGTCCTTCACACTGTTGTTACTTCCCGAACACGATGAAAATACCACAACAATGGTTAAAAATAATGCTTTAATCAGGTTTGCTTTTTTCATTTTCGCTGCTTTTAAGAATTAATATTTAGATTTAATTAAATTTTCCGGTCCTGGCAAGCTCAATATCATACAATCCCGCAAATAATATGATGTAAGAAATAAAGATGAGTTTGTTCAATTCCGTACAAACTTATTGAAAATATCCCTGAGTTGCAAAAGTAAAATTTATTGATGTTCTGCATAAAATGCCAGGATTAAATGGCTATATATTCATTGAAAACCGGATCTTATTTCATGCATTTGAAATAAAGAACGGCCCTGATTGATGCATTGAGCAGCACTTTAGACCACTATATTGTTTAATAAACACAATCAGACAAGTGCGACAAATTTAATAGATTAGTGGTTGAAAAAACTCTTCAGAATCCATACAATACAAATCGACAGAGGCCAGGAGTTTCAGGCCAGGTTTCATTGACACCAGTAAGATAAAGGTATGAGACTGTTAGACATGTTTATATCAAGCCAAGATCGACTCAGCAAAATAGCAATTCTGGGTAAGTTGGCTACATACTTCATCACGTTTCCATTTAACCTGGTAAACATGATATTTTTTGGAAGAGACAGGTACACAATACCAATAGCAATCTTTTTAGCCTACATGGCTCTTCCATATTGACTTCCTGTTGATCTCATTTTGCAAAACACCCTACAAATCAGCATCAGCAGGGCTTCTCAATGGCTTAATCGTGCTACTATCAAGCATAAAAACTAACATAAACTATGTAGTTATTTTATCCTCAGGGAGACCTGAGGGTGCTGTGGCAAGGCCCTGTATATGACCCGGATGTCCTTTGCTTTCATTTCAATCGATATGGAAGGTGAATATTCAGGTAGCCTGAAACTCAAAATAGCTTTAAATATCGTAGCTGCTTTATTCATGCGCTTTCTGAAAATGAAGAAATTGTATCTGAGGTGATCCCTGAAACCAAGGTCGTCATACTGTTTTAAAACCAATTCTATTCCATTATCCAGCTCCATGACGAGGAAAGCGGGTTCCCTGTAGCTGGTGTCGACCTGATAAGGATCAAGCTGGACCTCAGATGTGTCCTTAGGGGCTTTCTTTTCGAGGATGGGTTCTTTGATGATGGTGGAATGGAAAACCACGACGTTTGATGGGACTGCTGTAATATAGAGTAAAACTGTATCGTCAAGGGTATTCAGATAGCGGCTTATATGAAAGTTTTCAAGTGGCCTGGAATACAAGATCACTCCCTTTATTTCCAGGGAAATCGACCTTTTGTGCAGGTCGATCGTAAGTCCGATCGAATCATCTTTGGCCTTTGTAATTTCGGAGTAAAGGAATGCCCTTTGTTGCATCAGGTCAAATACCTCATCATCACTCAGAAATGCTATTTCTTCATCCGTAAAGGCGTATTTGCCTTCAATACCTTTAATATTCAAGTGGGCTTTTGCCGGTGAAAGCATCATCATCACTATTGCATATAGCATAAATGCCAATAAAATCCCGCATAGGATTTTCAGGAACAGCTTTCCAAGAAGGAAGGCCTGAACGGCATGAGCATGTTTTCGATAACTGTTTTTCATATCACCAAGGTCAGAAAATAAACACTTTTGATCCTACCCTGAGGTTTTCATAAACCACCTTGAGGTCGGCATCGCCGAGCCTAATGCATCCATGGGTCACAGGCATGCCCAGCAACCTCTGATAGAGAGTCCCGTGAATAAGGTATCCCTGGCCCAGGCTCAGGGCATAATCCCCCAGCACACCTGATTCATACCTTGAGGGATGGTTTTGCGGTGGGATGGGCAGTCCTTCCTCCACAAACACCCAATCCGGTTTCACCCATACCGGTGATGTGAGCTTTGACTGTATAGTTAACCTGCCCCTGGGGGTCTTGAATATCCAATATCTGTTGTCATCCGCCTGAAGTTTAATCAGGCTGCCTGTAGAGCAAAAACCCTCCCTGATCACTTCACCCTTATGATGAAGGGAGAACCTGTTTTCGGTGGTGTTAATGATCATATAGGGGGAAGCAGGGCTAAGATTCCTGAGTGATAGCTCCAGGTTCTCATTTTTCTTACGGAGCTTAGCTTTCAGTGCCTCCTGGTTTTCAGCGGCAGGTATTTCAATGCGCTTACTGAACATACGCTGGATTCCTGCTCCTGAATCTGCTATCTCAGGAGAATATATAATCACCAAACCAAGGATGATGATGATCAACATTAATAAATACCGCACATTCATTCGTTTTTTCATTGGCCTTTGCTTATTTCCTCAATATTTTTCAGCGAACCGGTTATAACAACAGGAGTATTAACATTCACCAGTCTATAAACAACATCCATATCAGTATTTTTCAGTGCTATACAACCGTTGGTCCAGTTAATGCCCCGTCCGCCATGGCCATGTATCTCGATCAGGTTGCCGATTTTGGCACCCCCGGGTAAAGCTCCTGCCCTCTTTTGAGCTTCAAACTCTTTCTTATCCTGAGGATTCGGGTAGTTTATCAGAAGAGCTTTATGATATTTTGTTTCCCTGCCCGACTTTTTGATGGTCACGAGATAGTTTCCTTCCGGTGTAGCATTGTCGCCACTGACTCTTTTATCGCCTATCCAGTTAGGGCCCAGGTCGACCGGAAAAGTATGCAATAGCTTCCCTCCCTTATAAACATAGAGTTCATGGGCGTATTTATCTGCGATCAGTAACACCTTTCCTGATGATTTGGACTTTTTGATTGCGGCCTCTGACCATTCCAGCCATTTCGGTACCTGGTCCAGGTAATCCCCGAAAGAGCTTTCCAGGCTCATAAATGAAGGTTTGATCAGCGTTGAGGCCTCCATCACCAGGGTCTCGCTCCTTTGCAGTTTCCCTTCTTCATATGCTGTAATGGCTTCGGTCATCAAAAGCCTGCCCCTGAATATCGATTTCTGAAGCTCATCAGACTGGGGAATATGCACATATACAGCATTGTATTTTTTGATCAATCCGTTCAGGTACAGGATACGGTCAGCCAGTGAAGTTCCAAGTTTTTTTGAAATGCTTTGTGATTCCTGTATAGCCATTGAAGCATAAGATGCCGATTGTTTGGCCAGGTCCTTCACTCTGTCATGTTTCCTTAAGAAAAAAAACCTTTCATTTTGCGTTTTCCATTCTATTGTAGCCGAATCATATAATTGTTCAGCCATTATAAAATTTGTTGGGGAATAGATATCGGATTCAAGCTTTTTTGCCTGTGAAATACGGTCACGCGCCTCCCATAACTCTATATCTGGTAAGTCTACCGTTTTGTAATAGTATATTGTATATATTCCGGATCCGGCAAGCACCAACAACAGGAATATCCCGGTCCGGATAATAATCTTTCTTCGCATCTTCACCCTATCTTGAAAAAAATCCCGGGAACACTCCCGGGATTTTTCTATGTATTTAAAACGAAAGCAGAAATACTGCTAAGGAATTACTTCGCTTTATTGTATTTTGCCAATACTTCTTTTAGCTCAGTATTTATAGCGGTAGCCTTTTCATTGGTAGTTCTAATTGCTTCAACAGCCAGCAGGTATTGTTCTGATGTGTACAAGCTGTTTGCATATACAATCGATTCTTCCACTGCAGAGATATCATTGCTGATAGCCTGTAAAGCAAGTTTACCTTCTTTACCCTTCGGTGCTTTCGTAAGCAGCTCCTTGTTTTCGATTACCAATGCATTTACCATTTCAAGTGAAGTTTGAAACTCCAAAATGACTTCCTGTTTCTTTGTTTCAGCAGCCATACGTGTTTCGTCAGCCAAAATCACGATGCCCTCCAACATTTCCTTTTCATTACTGAAGCTCTTAAAGAATTTTGAATTCCTTTTTTCTATTTGTTCACGAACTACATTGAAGGAGTCCACCACCATAGAAAACTGCTCAGAGGCATATAATTCTGAACCTGCACTGCGGGCATTTTCAATCGCCATCTGTGCACTGTCGATTTCAGCCTGAGGGACTTTTCCGCAGGACGTCATCAGGGCGATCATGAAAATCGCCATTGCATTAACTAAAATTTTTCTTTTCATCTCAGTGTTAAATATTAATTTGATTATAATGTATTTTTGGCATACATCTGCAATATTGACGCAGAAGATTCGCAAAGTCACTATATTTTTTTTATATTGTAAAAAAAAATCCTGTTCTCTAAACCAAATCCAGTTAAGTTGCTGAGAGATAAAGACAAATACAAGGTTTTCAGTGATGAGGAAATTCTTACCCTGATCATCCAGAACAAGGATAACAATTTGTTCGAGATCCTGAAGGACAGATATTATGACAAGATCAATGATAAATGTATGGGGATGCTCAGGAACAAGTCACTGGCCAGGGAGTTTACAAATGAGATATTTTTAAAGGCCTTCGATAATTGCAGTAAGTTGAGGAACCTTTCCTCATTTTCATCATGGCTCTATTCCATTACGTACAATTATTGCATTGATTACATGAGGATGAAGAAAAACCTTCACTACCCTGACTGGGACCAGCTAAATGAAATTCCTGAGATCATCGACGAAGCGGATGAGGAAATTATTGATTACAATTATGACCATCTGATCCAGATCCTGGACCATATCCATCCTGAAGAAAAAGCCTTATTGTTGATGAAATACCAGGATGATTTGTCGATAAAAGATATTAGCCATGCCTTAAGGATCAGCGAAAGTGCCACAAAAATGCGTTTAAAGAGGGCTAAATCCAGGGTTTTATATAAATACAAACACGCATATTCACCAAAGTAGAAAAACAATGGGTTACTTTTCCGGAAACTCTCGTCATATTCTTAAATCGTTTGGGATGAAGAGTATTTTTAATAAGGCTATCGGAAAGCAAGAAGATAAAATTCCAAAACACATCAAAACAGCATTGGATAAATCCTTCAATGATGCCAGTTGTATTGAATGGACTTTCACCAATAATTATTATGAAGCCTTATTTTATAGGGATATGCTTGAATATATTGCCAAAATTAATCCGAATGGAGAGATTTTCGAATACAGGATCAATCAATCTCTTGACCAGATACCCGGACCGGTGAAGGCAACAGCTGTGCAGCATGGTGAAGTCATGAACTGTATAAACATCTACCTCAAGGATAAGGAAGCAATGTTTGAGATCATTGTCCGAGACGACAAGTATGATCGATATGTCATGATGATCAGCATCAAGGGAGAATCTATCAGTAAAATCAAATTATAAGTCTGTGAACAATGCATCTCTCCTGTTCAGCAGACAGTTCAAATTCAAAATCCTAGAAAACCCCTTATAGATAAACTTTGGGGTCATCTTTCATACTACCAACACAATAAATAGATTAAAGAGGAAGAATTATTGTTATGATCACTCCAATATCAGGTCTTCTCTTACACTGATATTTCAATACCTTGCTCATAAACAATTAAGAGCAAGTTGCGAATTATATCGCAGCTAATATTTGATTAAAATTTCAATACCAGCCCTGCTCCATACCCTGAAGCACCAAATGACAGATTCATATTCCTTTCCATATCATTCATGACCCTTTTATTATTTGCCCTTTTCACCCCGCCTGCGACCCATAAAGGAATCCCAACCATTTCAAGGATTCCGCCGGTAACGATAAGTAAAGCTGCCAGGTTATCATCCCTAAAGGTATTCGAATTCGCAGCTACTGCAAAGCCACCTATTTCAAGACCCAGGCCAATTACAGTAAAAATGACACCTGCATTTCGCTGGTTTGTAGACACCCTAAAGGCTTCCGCATAATAATTGTAATCTTTCCCTCGATATAAACCATCCGGCACCACCTGATTTTCAGTAATTTGCTTTTGGGTGACAGCCTGATATTCATATTGACTGATATCAAATTTTATCTCCTTTCCATCTTTTACAATGGATGCAGCTGCAATAGATGCTGAATCACCTTCTCTTGTATAATAAACAACATTATTATCAAGCACCTCATAGATACAGCAATTGAAAATGATGCTTGTATTGTCTTCAGGATAAATAATATCCTTACAATCATCCTGGGCATTGGTTTGAAACATCCATAATGCCAGCGCCCCAAATAGAAATAGTTTCTTCATGATTCTCAATATTGGTTCAAAATGTAATTATTCGATGCCCTAAAATTAATAAATAGTTTATTTAGATATAATAAAAATATCAATGCTTAATGAAATTTATACTCGATATAGTAAAACTGTAGGGAAACCCTGTCACAACGTGTTTAAAAATCAAACTTATAGGTAGTCAGACAGTTATTGGTCAGTGATCGTGATATCTGCACAAGCGAAAGAAACAGGATTCACAGGAAAAACTAAACTAAAGGTCTTGCTTTACAATTGAACATCAATACGTTTTACATAATAAACCAGGTCGTCGCCCTGGTCGTAATAATCTTCGAACCTGGCCTTGAGCTCATAGCCATTTTTTTCGTAAAACTTGCGTGTGGGAAGGTATTGCTCACGCGAGGAAGTTTCAGCATAGACAGCCGTTCCTTCCCTTGCTTTGATGTCATTTTCGGTCTCTATGAGAAGTACCTTGCCTAAACCCTTGTTCCTCTGGTCGGACCGGGTTACGATCCAGTAAAGGTCATAACTGCTCCTGGTCAGGGGTATCCGCCCATAGCATGAATAGGCCATGGTCTCACCATCAAGTTCGAGGAAAATGAACTCATAACCGCTGAGTTCACCCTTTTCGAGTCGTTCAGAAACCAGTTCAGCGGCTATTTCAATTTCTTCCTCATTGAAAAAGCCCGTACCGGCCACTATGCTCCTTACAGCCTCAATATCGGTTTCGCGAACATCTGTCCTGTACTTCACATTTAAAGATTCCATGCGTCTTCACAAATTCGTTCAACAATTTTTTCAAAGGGGTAACCGGCCTGTGTAGCCGCAGCATAAAAGCCTGCATCAGTCGATAGGCAGGGGTTGGCGTTCACTTCAAGTATAAATGGTACATCATTTTTGTCTACCCTGAAATCGACCCTCGAATAACCACTCAGCCCAAATAGTGACCAACAATCTTTACAGAGCTTTGCAAGCTTCTCAGCCAGGGCCGGGTTTTCCTTTTCCAGTCCAAAGGCCCGCAAAGTATTCCCGTATTCGAAGGAGCCTTCGTGCCACTTTGCCTCGTAGCCCACTATCCGCGGCTTCCCCTCCGGGTAGTCTTTAAACACAATCTCGGCAATAGGTAATACCTCCGGGCCCTGTTTACCGGCCAGTAGCGAAATATTGAATTCCCTTCCTTCTATATATTCCTCAAAAAAATATTTATACTCCTTGTTCTTCTTTATAAACTCCTTGATCACCTTGCTGTCGCCGGGTATGACGCATTTGTCTTTTCTGCCAACGGGTGCATCTTCCCCTACCGGTTTGGCAATATATCTGGCTTCCTTTTTAAGTTTAACTTCTTCAGGATGCTCAAACCATTGTGGAGTGGGCAAGCCTGCCTGCCTGAGTAGTGATTTGGTGAGCGTTTTGTTGCTGCTCACATACATGGCTTCCGAGCGGCACCCGGTATATGGTATTCCAAGGTGCTCCAACAGGCTTGGCGACAGATGGATCAGTTTTCCTGATCCGTCGAGGCTCTCCACCAGGTTAAATATGAGTTTAGGCTTGCTCTCGTGAAGTTGTAATGCAGCATTCTCCAGGTTCAGGTTCAGGAAAATGCGCTCCGTCGCATACCCCATTCCATGCAGTGCTTTTTCAATGGCTTCTGCCTGATGCAGCACATCCAGTTCATCGGGTGTAGCATCGGGCATCATAGCATTGATGAATATGACCACTTTGTCCATAACAATGTTGTTATAATGTTTTTGTGGGATGTTTTAGTTTGGTAAGGGCCGAATCCATGATCATTTTCATGAGATCTACATAGGGTATGCCGTTTAAGTGAGCCAGGATTGGCAGGTCGGAGTGCTCGGGGTGCATCCCCGGGAGTGGGTTTATCTCGATAAATCCAGGCCTTCCGGCTGCGTCATAACGAATGTCGATCCTTGCGGCATCTTCACAGCCCAACACCTTGTATGCCTGCAGGGCAAGCTTATCACATTCCTCCTTCTCCTTTCCGCCGATGAAAACGTATTCCACCAGCGTCTCACACTCCTCCTTGTTCACATAGGAGTACACATTCTTTTCGGCTTTTTCAAGGAGTTTGATCTCTATGGTGCCAATCGAGCGGGCATGGTCGCCTGTACCCACAATGCCCGTGGTAAACTCCCTCCCGCTCAGGAATGTTTCCACCAGGACCGGCTGATGGTAGTTAGAAAGAAGGTATATACAGCGTTGTTTAAGCTCATCGGCATTGCCGACAACCGACTTTTCGTCGATACCCTTACCTGTGCCTTCCCCGAGTGGCTTTACAAAAAGGGGGAATGGAAGATCGATATGATCAATATCTGATGGGTTTTCCACAACACGAAAATCCGGTGTATGGACACCTGCATCGCGAACAATCCTTTTGGTCATGGCTTTATCCAGCGTCAAGGCCATCACAAGTGTGGAAGAAAATACATAAGGTACTTGATAAGCATCCAGCAAGGCCGGCACCTGTGCCTCGCGGGCCATCCCATGCATGCCTTCACAGATATTGAAGACCATGTCCCAGTGGTCGCCATTTTGCAGCCTTTTCATCAATTGCTTCAGGTGGCCAATGCGGTCAGTCGTATAACCAAGTTCCTGAAGGGTACCCTCTATTGCTTCAATCGTACTTTCCCTGTCGAATTCGGCGGTTTCCTCCTCCGAATATCCCATTTCCAGGTATGCTGACCTGAGGTCATATGTGATTCCGATTTTCATTTCTTCTGAATTGTTTTCGTTGACAGATAACCATCAAAAAAGTTTCTGGCGTTTACCCCTAAGGTACGGTTTTTATACCCCCCCTCCTGAACAAAAAGAGTAGGATAGGGAAGTTTGCCTATTTCTGCACCGTTATTGTTAAAGTCAGCTGTTTTCAGAAGCCAGGTGCCTGTAGGATCGCCCTTGGCGACATCCAGGCCAAGACTGACGATCAAATATTCAGGATCAAAGGCCAGGATGTTCTTTGCGGCTTTTTTCAAAATCGTTAGGTATTCGTCTCCGTTAATCAATTCTTTCAGTGGAAAATTGATGTTGTACCCTTTACCTTCTCCGTCGCCATCTTCCTCGGAAAACCCGGTGAAGTATGGGTAGGCAAAAGAGGGGTTTCCATGGATCGAAATGGTAAGCACATCTTTCCTGTTATAAAAGATGGATTGATGTCCATTTCCATGGTGGTAATCGATGTCGAGCAAGGCTACCTTCCCGTATCGCGCGAGAAAATTTGCTGCAATAGAAGCATTATTGAAATAGCAAAATCCTCCAAAAACATCCCTTTCGGCATGATGGCCGGGAGGTCTGACAAGAGCATAAGCAGAATGCCTGCCTTCCAGTAACATTTCTGCACCTGTCAGGGCACAATTCACTCCTGAACGAGCCGCCAGGAATGCATTGTTGTTCAGGGGTGTAAAAGTGTCGATACAGTAATAGCCCGCAAGTACGGAATAATCGGTTGGGGGGCGTGTTGCATTTCTGATCGGAAAAACATAAGGATATATGGACTTTCCTTCCGGTAGTTTTTCGCACACACTTTTAAAGTATGCAAAGTATTTCGGGTTGTGTACCTCTGTAATAAATTTATCAGGAAAGCTTCTGGTATTCATAAGTTTGAAAGCCGACAACTTGCTGATCTCATTAAGAATGCTTTTAATCCTGATGGGTGATTCTATGTACCCTCTTTCCTTCACGTGGTGGATGTCGTGCTTATCGTTAACAATCAAAGGGATCTCTGCTTTTATCGCCGGAAACCTCTCCACAGCCTTTTCCTGGGAGATGTACCTGAAATCCCTCAGGCGTACCGGATTATCTTTGATCGAACCCGTAACTTTTTCGACATATGAAGGCGGGCAGTAGTCCGGATATTTCCTTTCAAGGATAGACCGGACAATCTTTTTCAATTGCTTGGCCGACAAACTCTTGCCTGTTCCCAGGTCATCAAAGACAAGATATGGCGGGCAATCATCTTCGAGTACTACGGAGGTTTCGTAGGCCGTCCCGATTATCGGCCTTGCGCCATAGCGTTCGTAAAATGCAAGCCTGGCTTTGTTTTGCTTCATTTCACTCTTATCCCTGCATAGGTTTTCATCATCAGGGAGGCATTCCATTAATATGCCGGTAGATTTAAGCAGTTGCGCTTCTTCACGAAGCCTTTCATAAATAGCTCCTCCAATGCCCGAGGATGTTCGTCCGGGTTTTACCGCGATATAATCAAGGAAACAATAGTTTATATCGGACATAAAGAAAAATACAGCAAAGCCCTTAACATTGGATCTTCCATCTTCAGCGACAAACAGGCTTGCTGAAAACTTGTATTTCAGCGGATCTGTCATCTGCTCCAGTATTTCATTCACCTTTTCTTCACTAACAGAGGGGAAATGAACCCTGAGAATGTCAAAGATCTGCTCAATGGCCTGTTTGTTAGAAGGAAGATATGAATCTGATATTTTTCGGATCTTAAATAGATTCATCGGAGAGGATCATAATATTTATACGTTTTTCCTTCAAAATTTTTCATCACAATGTATTCCCCTTTACGACCCTGATAATACTCTGGCAGGAGGGGTATTTTGCCTCCTCCTCCGGGGGCATCAATTACATAATGTGGAATAGCATAGCCACTTGTAAAGCCTCTCAATC
>CAZASJ010000064.1:0-18504 GCA_964487735.1 uncultured Bacteroidales bacterium
AAGGGAACCGGTGAAATAGGTCTTTCGGTCCTCTCCACAACAGTAACCAACCTGGCCGTCTTTATTCCGGTGGTATTCATGGGAGGTATTGTTGGACAGTTTTTCAGCGATTTTGCCATTGCCGTGGTCTTTGCAACTCTTTTTTCCCTCTGGGTGGCCCTGACATTTACACCCATGGTGGCTGCACGGATAAATTATGGAGAACCTTCAAGGATCAGCAGATACCTGACGGGATGGTTCCAGTGGATATACTCTCATTTTGACAGGCTTCATCATGTCCTGGTGAAAAGGACCCTGAGGCATCCTTTTCTGACACTAATCCTTTTCCTCCTTCTTTTTGCAGGTTCCATAATGCTGGCCGGATATGTGGGAACTGAATTCCTCCCGAGGGCTGACCAGGGAGTTGTCACCATGGAGATATCCCTTCCATCGGCGGTATCCCTTGGATACACCGAAAGGATAACAAGGCAGGTAGAAGACTATGTCAGGGAACTTCCCGACGTCAAGGCAGTAGAAGTCCTTGCGGGAGGAACAGGCGCCGAACAGGGGCCAGCAAGAATTTGTAACTTTACAAAAAAAAAGAAAGTACCATATATATAAGATGAAGGACAATATAAAACCAGAAAAAGATATTATCAGATTAGAGGCTGAAGCCCAGGAACGGCTAAAGGAATTAGCAGCAATTAATCAAACCACGCAGATTCTCAATGAAGGGAAAGGCATTGAAGAGACCCTGAGCAGGATCGTTGATATTTTACCTGCTGCCTGGCAATATCCGGAATATGCTGCCTCCCGCATCACTTTTGGTGATTTTGACTTTACCAGCAGAAATTTTATGCCTTCAAGCTGGATACAGAAGCAAAGTTTCGAGACCATCGATGGAATTAGCGGAAGCATAGAAATATATTATCTGAGGGAATTTGCTGATCTAGATGAAGGCCCTTTCATGAAGGAAGAAAGGCAACTCATTAACAACTTAACAGGGTTGATTTGCGGATTTCTGAACAGTGTCAAAGGGAAATCCCTTTTAATGAAGGAGAAATCAAAGATTTTTGATCCTACTCAGCCGGATACCGAAAAACCCTTTGCAGTGCATAGCCGTCAATTGCTTCAGAAATTTCTGAATAAAAGCAATTATGATCGGGATATATATCATGATCTCATGCCATTTAAGGTCAGGGAGATTCTTCTTGTAGCAACTCTTTATGATGCCTACAGCATTGAAAAGGAAGGCCGCTTTTCTGAACATGTCCTGGGTGAATACCACCAACTCAACCTGACTTCCATTCCCAGGATCACCGGTGTTTCAAATGAAAAGGAAGCCATGGAGCAATTGCGTTCCAAGCATTTCGATCTCGTAATTTTAATGATGGGGGCAGATAAAAAATCACCTATTGGATTAAGTTGCCTGATCAAGAATGAATACTCATACATTCCTGTGTTTCTATTGCTTAACAACAATAGTGATATAGAGTATGTAATGAAAAAGAAAATTACCACTCGTCACATCGATAAAGTCTTTGTATGGAATGGCGAATCGCAGGTATTTTTTGCCATGATCAAACATGTGGAAGACATGATCAATGTCGAAAATGATACCAGTATCGGAATGGTCAGGGTTATATTGCTGGTAGAAGATTCGCCCCAATATTACTCTCGTTACCTGCCTATGCTGTACAAGATTGTATTAGAGCAAACGAAGAGGATCATTGATGATGTTAGCACCGATGAGCTCTACCGGGTATTGAAGTTAAGGGCCCGGCCCAAAATATTGCTTGCTTCCGATTACGAAGAAGCTATTGCGATCGTTGATAAATACCGCGATTATTTGCTGTGTTGTATCACAGATGTAAAGTATGCCAGAAATGGAAAAGAGGATGAAGAAGCCGGTTTTAAGCTGGTTGAATATGTCAGGCAAAACACCAAATATCTTCCAACAATAATTCAGTCGTCGGATGAGTCAAATATTAAAAGAGCGTATGAACTAAAATCCAGCTTTATCAATAAAAATTCTGAGAACCTTTCGCAGGATTTTGGAAGTTTTATCACCCACTACCTGGGGTTTGGAAATTTCATCTACAGAAATGAGAGAGGGAAGATTGTAGGTGTGGCACGCTCACTTAAGGAATTTGAGAAGCAATTGCAAAGCATACCCGATGAATCATTGTTGCATCATGCCCGAAAAGACCATTTTTCACTTTGGCTCATGGCAAGAGGAGAGATCCAGGCTGCAAAGATCCTAAGTCCACATAAAGTGAGTGACTTTGAAAGTCCGGAAAAGATACGCAAGTATATGCTGGATATCATTTCAAAATTCAGGAATGAGCAGGATATGGGAAAAATAGTATCCTTCGATAAATCTGCCATTTCTGATGAGTCAAACATTGTAGCACTGTCTGAAGGCTCACTGGGAGGAAAAGGACGCGGTATCGCTTTCATTAATACTCTTATTTATAATTTTGATTTTAATCAGCATGTGCCGAATATTCATATTAAAGCTCCTAAAACACTGGTGATCGGTACCGAGGAATTTGAATACTTCCTTGGCAGGAATGGCCTGAAAGAATTGGTGCTGGCAGAAAAAGATTATGAAAAGATCAAGGAAGTATTTCTTAAGACTTCACTTACTGATACAATGATCAAAAGGCTTAAGCAAACCCTGGAAAATATTCGAAAACCGATCGCAATAAGATCATCAGGTTTGTTTGAAGATTCATTGATTCAACCTTTTGCAGGGATATTCGAGACGTATATCCTGCCGAATAATCACCCAAACCCAAAAATCAGGTTGCAGCAAGCCATGGATGCCATCAAATTGGTTTATGCTAGTGTTTATTCAGAAATAGCCAGGGGCTATGTGGAGGCGATCAATTATAAAATTGATGAAGAGAAAATGGCTGTCGTCCTTCAGGAGGTAGTTGGTAACCAATATGACAGGTATTTTTATCCACATATCAGCGGAGTAGCCCAATCCTATAATTATTATCCTGTTTCGCACATGAAACCAGAGGAAGGATTCGTTGTGGCTGCGGTAGGCCTTGGAAAATATGTTGTAGAAGGCGAAAAAGCGTTTCGTTTTTCACCAAAATACCCGCAAATTGAGATTAACAGTTCAAAAGACCAATTCAAGAATTCACAGGTGAAATTCTTTGCTGTTGACCTTGAAAAGACCGAACCGGATTTATTGGAAGGGGATACTGCAGGCCTTGCCAGAATTGATATATACGAGGCCGAGAAGCATGGAACCCTGAATCACAGTGCATCTGTCTATAATCCTGATAATGACCAGATCATTCCGGGCCTTACATCCTCCGGCCCAAGAATCGTTAATTTCGCCAACATCCTGAAATACGATTATATTCCACTTGCCAAGACCATTGAAGTGGTGCTGGATGTGGTGAAAGAAGCCATGGGCTCGCCGGTGGAAATTGAATTTGCCGTTGATCTGACCAAGGATAAAAATGGCATTGCCTCATTTTATTTGCTGCAGATAAAACCTCTACTTGGCAATGCATCAGATTATAATATAAATCTCGACAAGATCAATCAAGACAGTATCCTATTGTATTCAGAAAAAGGAATGGGGAATGGTATCATCAAGAACATTCAGGATGTGATCTATATAGATCCTGAAACCTTCAATAAGGCTGAAACACTCGAAATAGCCGGGGAAGTGAATATGCTGAATTCAAAAATGATCGCTGAAAAAAGAAAATATATACTTATAGGACCCGGACGCTGGGGTACCCGCGATCCATGGATTGGAATACCCGTCAATTGGCCGCAAATTTCAAATGCAGGAGTGATTATTGAAACAAGCCTGGAAGAATTTCCGCTGGATGCCTCTTCCGGCTCGCACTTTTTCCATAATGTGACATCTATGAATGTAGGCTATTTTTCAGTGCAACCTGAAATGTCGAAAAGCTTTATTCGCTACGACTTGCTTAATTCTTGTAAACTGATCAATAAAACCAAATATGTACGCCATGTACGATTTGAAAAGGCATTGAAAGTCAGAATGGACGGCAAAAAGCGTATCTCAGTGATTACTATGGAAAAATAACCGATCTTATTTATACTTACTATAAATAGGCATGGTGCGGGATTGATAATACTTTGGATTTCAAATCCTAAGATTCAATTATACAGGGGTGAATGTGCTAAAGTGCTGATTATCCGTTGAATTTAATAGGTAACTATCTTTAAATTTTTTATAATTGTGATAGATTTCAGGGAGAAGGCATAGTCAATCCCTGACAAGAGAATAAATGAAGTATTAACGATTGATAGTTAAAAAGGAGAAATAAAATGTACGAATTGATCTCTCTCAAACTTAAATGTCCTGTTTGCGGGAAATCGCTGATGGATAATGACCATCTGGTCGACAATGAACCCAGTATTTTGTTGCAGGTAGAAATTGCAGGTAAGAAAGGCGACATTCGCCTGAGTTCCATTTATGGAAGCTTTAATTATCTTACCAATATAAGTATGCCAAAAGGCGAAATAGCTAAATTCAGTTGTCCTCATTGCGAAACCCATATAACCTCTGATTCCGAATGCCTTTCCTGCGGTGCCAATATGGTGCCCTTCTATCTTGATATGGGAGGGAAGGTAACCATATGTTCAAGAAGTGGTTGTAAGAACCATGTGGTTGCCTTTGAAGATTTGGCGGTAGCACTCAAAAAGATGTATCAGGAGTACGGTCTGGCGGGAAAGGATGATTTTAAACCTGATCATAAAATAGTACAGGTTGAAAAGCCTGTTGATGAGAATAAGGAAATCATCGAATCAGGTACTTTCCTGAATTCTTATTGCCCGCATTGCAGCAAGAGCCTGCTGGAAAACAATATGCTGAAATTAAAGGTGCATAACGGAGAGGAGGGCTTCCTGATGCTAAGTCCGTATATGAATGTATTTACCTCTAAATCCACCATATTCCTTGAAGAAGACAAAGCACTCAAAGATGTCCGTTGCTGGCATTGCAACAAAAGCCTCATCTCGGAGAATACCTCCTGTGAGAAATGTGGTTCTGACGTCGTAAAAATTGAAGTGGGAGCACGTACAAAACTGATTGATTTTCATATATGTACCAAGAAAGGTTGTCGTTGGCACGGGCTAAGTGGTGACGACTATTTCGATATCAGGCTGCAAGACAGCCTTGAATGGTAATTCTATTGATAACTAACGCTTATATTTATGTTCCAGATAGTCAGAAAACAGGAAATGGCCAAAGGGACGATCATCCGTTTCGACATAAATGCGCCCAAGATCGCAAAAAAGGTCAAAGCCGGTCAGTTTGTGATACTTCGCGTAAATGAAACAGGTGAACGTATTCCTCTTACCGTTGCCGACAAAGACGAATTTGCAGGTATCATCACCATTATATTTCAGGTGGTTGGAAAGACAACAGCCCTGATGCGATCATTAAATGAAGGTGACCTGATTAAAGATGTAGTCGGCCCTTTAGGCAAACCTGCACATACTGGTAAAATAGGAACAGTGATCATGGTTGGCGGAGGGACAGGTGTAGCCATTCTTCATCATGTAGCCAAGGCCTATAAAGAGGCAGGTAATTATGTAATCAGCATTATAGGCGCTCGTGATAAGGAAATGCTTATCCTTGAAAATGAAATGGACCAGATCAGTGATGAGCTGGTGGTCACAACTGATGATGGAAGCCATGGACAGCTTGGATTTGTTACAGATCCACTCAAAAAATACCTCGACGAACGTCAGGATATTAAACAGGTTTATGCCATCGGCCCAATCATAATGATGCAGAATATCGTAAAACTCACCAAAAAATATGATATACCCACAATGGTAAGCCTGAATCCTATCATGATTGATGGAACAGGCATGTGCGGAGGTTGTCGGGTGAAAGTTGATGATGCCACAGCCTTCTGTTGTGTGGATGGACCCGATTTTGATGGCTTCAAGGTCGACTTTGAGGAATTGCTCAACCGGAATTCATTGTACCTTAAGGAGGAAAAGGATTCTCTTCTCTTTTCAATTAAGTAAAACCAGAAATTACGAGCCATGTTAGACCAGGATGTTAAATATTTAAAGTTTAAAACCTATCTGAACTCGTACTGCCCTCACTGCCACGAGAGCTTCAATACGGAAAAGAAAGAAATAAAACAGATAGAATTTAAATCCAAATATAAGGGAGAAGAGATCGATTTGATCCTGAGTCCCTACCTTGATGTTTTCGAAGTGGAAGCATCCGTAAATATAGAAGAGAACGACCTTGTGGATGATATCATGTGTCCACATTGCAAGAAAAGCCTGATCCATACTGAAATCCCCTGCGGTGAATGTGGTTCGCCTGTTGCAGAGGTTATTGTATCTGCTGCTTCAAAACTAATTCCATTTTATCTTTGTTCAAAACACGGATGCGAATGGCACGGATTGAGCAAAAGGGATGAACGCAGGATAAAATTGAAAATTCCTCGCCAGGATATGCCTGAGCAAGATCAGACTTTACGGGTTCATAACTGGCAGGAAGTACCCTATGGTTATACAACAGAACTTGCATTGCTGGAAGCAGGACGTTGCTTGCAGTGCAAAAACCCAATGTGTGTTGAGGGCTGCCCGGTAAATGTGGATATTCCATCATTTATTGCCCTGGTGGCTGAAGAAAAATTCGATGAAGCTGCCAAGAAGATCAAGGAAAGGAATGTCTTTCCGGCTATCTGTGGCAGGGTATGCCCGCAGGAAAGCCAGTGTGAGGCCAAATGCATTATGGGCCACAAAGACCAGCCCGTGGCCATTGGTAGACTCGAGCGCTTTGTTGCTGATTATGAACGTAAAATGGATCTTACCAAAGTCCCCATTATTACAGAAAATACCGGGCAAAAGGTTGCCGTGGTTGGCTCCGGACCCGGAGGCCTGACCATTGCTGCAGATATGCGTCAACTGGGGTATAGTGTGACTGTTTATGAAGCATTGCATGAAACAGGCGGAGTACTTACCTATGGCATCCCTGAGTTCAGACTGCCGAAATCCATTGTTCAATTTGAAATTGAATACCTCAAGGAAATGGGGGTTCGTTTTGAACTCAATCATGTGATTGGTAATATTCTTACAGTTGATGAATTGCTTGAGCATTTTGATGCTGTTTATGTAGGAGTGGGAGCAGGGCTCCCGATGTTCATGGGATTGGAAGGCGAAAGCCTTGGAAATGTATTCTCGGCAAACGAATACCTCACACGTATGAACCTGATGAAGGCATATCGCTTCCCTGAGTATGATACTCCCATGCCACGTGGACACAACGTTGTTGTTGTTGGTGGTGGAAATGTTGCCATGGATTGTGCCCGTACCGCTGCCCGCTCAGGTTGTGAAAATGTAACCATCGTATATCGCCGGTCTCGCCATGAACTCCCCGCCAGGGCTGAAGAAGTACATCATGCTGAAGAAGAAGGCATCAGGTTTAAACTCCTGAATAATCCAGTTAGGTATATTGGAACTGACAATAACAAAGTAAAGGCAGTGGAATGCATTCGAATGGAACTTGGAGAACCCGATGCCTCGGGAAGAAGGCGACCGGTTCCCATGAAGGATTCTAATTTCACCATTAAATGCGATATGGCCATAGTAGCCATCGGGAATGGTCCCAATCCAATTATCTTCGAATCAACCCCCGACATGAAACTGAATAAGTGGGGCTACATCGATGCCAATGAGGAAACCAATGAAACCACCAAGGCATTTGTATATGCCGGTGGCGATATTGTGACTGGTGCCGCAACCGTAATACAGGCTATGGGTGCCGGAAGGATCGCCGCCAGGGCCATGCATGAAAAGCTGACCAAAAAGAGGGAAGCAGCAGCAAAAAAGAAAGCTGCTCCCAAAAAGAAAACGGCGAAATAATTGATGCTCGTCAAAATCAAGCATTTAAAGTTTGAAGTGGGGTGGGAGTTTGCCTGGACTCAAAGTTGTTGATGGATTTTCCATGCCAGAATCTTTTCTTATTACCTACCCCCGACCCCTCCCTGCGAGCATGGAGGGGAACCGAATAATATATGATTCGGTATATATAATTTGCAATATATGAGGTAAGTGAGTAGCTATTCGGGATACCCTTGAGCTACGTTAAGTTTTATAACTAGAAATTTGGTTTCATTATTTTTCTCTACATATTTGTTCACACTTTTTAAAACATCTTTTGAGTACCAACCGGCCCACATAGCCCATAATATTACAATTACATAGTCTGTCTCTTCAATGGCAGTATGTAATTCTTCTTTTTCTAATGGAGAGATATTAAATAGATTTATATCGTTTTGGAAAGATAAATTCATATTAACAGGAAGATGGCTAACTTGCTTCAATGGCACGCTGTCCAGTATGCCAAACCTTTTTAGACTTCCGAAACATTGTGACCAACCATAAATGAATTCCCCTTCATTGTTATACATCCTTAGCTGAACAGGCGATGCTGAAGTTTTATACTGGAGTTTATAAGTGTTGATGGCGAATTTGCGGACACTCAGACTGTCCCGATAATCATAAGATAATTGGTATGAATAACTTGTATCTATTCCTAACTGATTCAGGTAAAGATTTGCAATTGGCATGTTTTCGTTTTTCTTCTCCGAGACTGAAGCATAATGAATAAAACTGCAACTGGAGAGAACGAAAAATAATAAAATGATAAAGGCATGAATTGATCTCATATTAGACGTATAATTTCCCACCAGCTCACTTAAACAAGATTCGTGGAAATATTATTATAATACATCAACACTGCAAATCGCATATATGCTCCCTTGAGAAAACAAAAATAAACAAATCAATGAGAGAAAAGGATTATAAGGAGAGGATAGAAGATAATTGCCGATTGTTAATTCTCAATTTTCGATATGTATGGAATAGTTGATATCTGAAATCTGATATTTGAAGTCTGAAGTATTCCTCGGTCCTCGGTCTTCCCGTGAACAATCGCCCATCCAAACTTGTTCCAATGGAACAGTTTAATCAAATGGCAAAAATCAAAATTTCAGGAGCAATTATCATTATTCTTATGATGGTATTCGTCGGATGCAAAAGCGACGTCGAGACCTACCGTGTAGAAAAGGCAATCCCTACCGATGTGATAACATCTCAGGGTGTGACAATTAATGTGTATGATTTTCAGGCACTCAGTACCATGTTTGAGTATGATCATGATACCCTTTATCTTTTTAACTTCTGGGCTACCTGGTGTCAGCCCTGCGTAAGGGAATTGCCTTATTTTGATATGATCGATTCTGCCTATGCTGACAAACCTGTCCGGGTTGTTTTGATTAGCCTGAATTTTGTTGAAGATACAGAAGACCACCTGATCCCCTTTCTTATTGATCATAACATTGATGCCTATGTTGTGTTATTGGATGAAACCGATGGGGATACCTGGATCCCCAAAGTGGATCCATCCTGGGACGGTGCCATCCCTGCAACACTATTTAAACATAAGGAAAATAAAAACTTCCGGGTTCACTCATTTACTTATGAAGAACTGGTTTCAGAGATTGAAGCTTTTCTAAATCCCTAATTCTATGAAAAAACTTAGTATCTTGATATTTACGCTATTATTGACCGCAGGTATTGCCCTTGCTGAAGGATATAAGGTGGGCGATAAAGCCACTGATTTCTCATTGAAAAATGTAGATCATAAAATGGTCACTATGGCTGATTATAATGATGCAAAAGGCTTTATTGTGATCTTCACCTGCAACCATTGCCCTTATTCTGTGAAATATGAAGACAGGATCATTGCTCTCAATACTAGGTTTAAGGATCAGGGATATCCTGTCATTGCCATCAACGCAAATGATTCCATTATTCAACCGGAAGACAGCTATCTGCTTATGCAGGAAAGGGCTGAAGAGAAGGGCTTTGAGTTTCCATATCTAATAGACGAAACCCAAGAGGTCGCTGCCACTTACGGTGCTACCCGAACCCCTCATGTTTTCATCCTGAAAAAGGAAAATATGGATCTTATTGTGAAGTACATTGGAGCCATAGACAATAATGTAAAAAGTGCCTTGAACGCAGACCAAAAGTATGTGGAGAATGCGGTTGAGGTCCTTCTCAATGGAAATGATCCTGAACCCGATTATACCCGGGCCATTGGTTGTACCATTAAATGGAAAGAATAGTTCCTTTGGCGATGGACGATTGACGATAGGCTATGGGTATCGAATCTTATACCCTTTACTTCTTATTTCTAAATTATTAGTGTCCGGTTAAAACTTCATCGGGTTCTTACTAAATGTCTGTTGCAAGATTGATGCGAATCACTCCGCTCGTGATGACAACTCATCATTTTTTAACTTGGAAGGGCGCGGCGCTCTGGCAAACTATCAAATAGAAAACTTAAGTTTAGCGCCGCGCCCTTCTTTGTTTTAACCTAAGAAGTTGTCACCCCGAACGGGTAGTCGAGGGGCATCCTGACTGGAATGCCTCCCCAAGCCCTCTTGCACTCTGATGTCGTAAAAGTGAACGCCATAGGGCCTTTCGCCAATTCAATTTAATTTTCCCCGGACACCAGTATTTTTAAATTCTAAAAACCACCTGGTGTCCGGGTCCTTGTACAAGGCGCCATGGCTATTATAATGTTAACAATCAGCTATTTATGTATTTTAAAATAAACAATTTAGACCACATATAAATTGTATGATTTAATGCCCTGACATGAAACATTTTATAAATTTGTCTACGCCATAAAATACATATAAAATGCGGATTGAAAGAATAAAAGTTAAGCGGGAAATCGAAGAGCAGGGACCTGCTGATATGGAACTGCTGAACCCACTGATCGAGAAATACAGAAACAAGAAAGGAAACCTGATACCACTCCTTCAGGGTGCCCAGGAAATCTTCGGATATATTCCACGCGTGGCATTCGAAAAACTAGCGAATGAAACCGGAATTCCTTTGAGTGAAATGTATGGTGTAGCGACCTTTTATGCCCAGTTTCGACTGAATCCGGTCGGGAAGCATATCATCAAAGTTTGCCATGGTACTGCCTGCCATGTGCAGAATGCCAAAGCAATCACTACTTCTCTTAAAGAAGCCCTTAAGGTGGATGATGGTGGTACAACGGAGGATGGCCTCTTTACACTGGAGTCTGTTGCTTGTCTCGGATGCTGCTCATTGGCACCGGTAATGATGATCGGTGATGAAACTTTTGGAAAACTTAACGGTACGCAGGCTGTGAAGATCGTCAAGAACATCAGGATCAGTGAAAATAATTGATTTAGAACACTTTTGAAGATATAATATGGAAACAAAAGTAATCGTTGGCCTTGGAAGTTGCGGGATCGCTGCAGGAGCAGCTAAAGTTTATGATAAGATCGCAGCCATTAAAAAGGCAGAAAACCTCACATTTGAACTTAAAAAAACCTCCTGTGTCGGGATGTGCTATCGTGAACCACTGGTAGAGATCATCGATGAATCAGGTAGATACCTGTACGGTGAGATTGATGAGGTTAGAGCCATTGAATTGATCGACAAACATGTGGGCCAGAAGAACCCTGTGAAAGAGTATGTCGTACAATCAGATCTCTTTGAAACAGTTGATAATACATTTACCCAGGACCAGGTTAAGATTGCCCTCAGGAATTGTGGATACATCGATCCTGAAAGTATCGAAGAATATGAAGCGAATGACGGTTACCGTGCCATCCGTAAGATTGCAGGCCATGGGATGTCACGCCTTGACGTAATACAGACCATGATTGAATCAGGCCTCCGGGGCCGCGGTGGTGGAGGTTTCCCTACCGGATTGAAATGGAAATTTGCAAATAATAATAAAGCCGACGAAAAGTATATTATCTGTAATGCAGATGAAGGTGACCCCGGTGCATTTATGGATCGCTCTGTACTAGAGGGTGATCCTCATACTGTGCTGGAGGGCATGATCATAGGTGCTTATGCAATTGAAGCCACTGCCGGAGTGATTTACTGTCGGGCGGAATATCCTCTTGCCATTAAACGATTGCAGATAGCCATCGATCAGGCAAGAGAGAAAGGATACCTGGGGAAAGATATCCTTGGAATCCAGGGTTTCTCTTTTGATATGTACATTAAAGAAGGCGCCGGAGCATTTGTTTGTGGAGAAGAAACTGCTTTGATCGCCTCTGTGGAAGGACAGCGTGGCATGCCACGCAAACGTCCTCCTTTCCCTGCTGCTTCAGGACTTTGGAAAAAGCCCACCAACATCAATAATGTTGAAACCTTTGCCAATATTCCCTGGATCATCCAGCATGGTGCAGCGGAATATGCTAAATATGGTACCGAAAAAAGCAAAGGAACCAAGGTGTTTGCCCTTGCCGGAAAAATTAAAAGATCAGGCCTTGTAGAGGTACCCATGGGAATGACCGTCAAGGATGTGATCTTCAAACTTGGTGGTGGTATCCAGGATGATAAAGAATTTAAAGCGGTGCAGATGGGAGGCCCATCAGGGGGTTGTATCCCTGCACATCTTTCTCATACTATTGTTGATTATGATTCCGTAAATGCTACCGGTGCCATTATGGGCTCAGGCGGTATGGTGGTCATGGACGAAACAACCTGTATGATTGATGTAGCCAGATTCTTCCTCGACTTTACCCAGAAAGAATCTTGCGGAAAATGCACCTTTTGCAGGATAGGAACAAAGAGGATGCTTGAGATCCTAACGCGAATCACTGAAGGCAAAGGGAAAGAAGGAGATATTGAACGACTGGAAGAGCTTTCATATCAGATCAAAGACAATTCGCTCTGCGGCCTCGGCCAAACAGCCCCGAACCCGGTACTGACCACTATTAAGTATTTCAGGGATGAATACGAAGCTCATATCCGCGATAAAAAATGTCCGGCGATGGTTTGTACCAATCTTCTGACTTATGAAGTGGATGAAAACAACTGTACGGGATGCACCGTTTGTGCCAAGAATTGTCCGGTGGATGCTATCAGCGGTGCACGCAAGGAATTGCATCATATCGACCAGGATGTATGTATAAAATGCGGTGTTTGTTACACTAAATGTAAGTTCGACGCCATTAAATTATCTTAAAACGACCAAAAAGACCCTGCATAATGAGTGAAAAGGTAAATGTTATTTTAAATGGGAAAATTGTTCCGGGAAATAAAGGGGAAACTATTTTACATCTGGCAAAAAGAAGTGGGATCGAGATACCTACCCTCTGTAATGATCCACGCCTGGATCCATATACGTCTTGCTATGTTTGTGTTGTAGAAGTGGAAGGCTTGAGAGGACTTCAACCATCTTGCTCAACCAAAATCTCGGAAGGGATGAAGATCACAACACATAATGAAAAGATCGCGGGTGCCCGTAAGACAGCACTTGAATTAATATTAAGCAATCATTATGCTGATTGTATAGGACCTTGCAAGCAAGCCTGCCCGGCAGGTGTAGATGTTCAGGGTTATATCTCTCATATTGAAAAAGGGCAATACCACGAAGCAGTGGCCTTGATCAAAGAAACAAATCCATTACCTGCCATTTGCGGACGCGTTTGTGTACGTCCTTGTGAAGTTGCTTGTCGCAGGAATCTTCTGGATGAAGGTGCCCCTGTCGGAATCGACTACCTGAAACGTTTTGCTTCGGATATCGACCTGGAATCAAAAAATAAATGGAAACCGGAAATTAAAGCTGAAACAGGTAAAAAAGTGGCTATTATCGGAGCTGGCCCCGGGGGGGTATCTGCCGCATTCTTCCTTCGTAAGGAAGGACATGAGATTGATGTTTTTGAGGCCAGCCCTAAACCAGGTGGATGGCTCAGGTATGGTATTCCTGAATATCGTCTGCCAAACGATATCCTGCAGAAAGAAGTCGATAATATTACGGAATTGGGCGTAAAGATTTATTATAATAAGCGGCTTGGAGATGATATTAAATATAGTGAACTGAAAAAGAAATATGATGCTGTCGTCCTGGCCATTGGTTCACAAAAGGGAACCATGATTGGGGTTGAAGGAGATGATGCAGAAAATGTTTTCTCAGGGATCGATTTCCTGAAGGAAATGGAAATGACCGGCAAACGATATGATTTTAAAGGAAAGAAAGTGGCTGTTGTGGGTGGTGGGAACACTGCCATGGATTGCTGCCGTACTTCCATGCGCTGCAATGCCGATAAAGTTTATGTGATCTACCGTCGTACCGAAAATGAAATGCCTGCAAATCCCATTGAGATACATGAATCAAAGCTTGAAGGCATTGAATATCTCTTACTAACCAATCCTATAAAAGTAAACAGTGATAAGTCTGGCAAAGTAAAGTCAGTGACCTGTCTGAAAATGGAATTAGGTGAACCGGATACTTCCGGAAGAAGAAGACCGGTACCTGTGGCCGGATCAGAGTTTGAATTGGAAGTGGATTTTGTACTTGCAGCTATCGGACAAAAAACAGATGTTAATTTCACTGAAGATATGAATAAGGCAGTGAAAAAAGGTGAACTTAAGCTTAACCGTTGGGGAGATATCGATGCTGACCCAAATACACTGCAAACAGGAATTGAAAATGTATTTGCTGCAGGTGATGGCGTTACCGGACCTGCTACACTTATTCAGGCCATTGCTCAGGCAAGAGTGGCAGCTCATAGCTGTAATCTATACCTGAATGGAGAAGAAGTGGTTCCAATGCCTTATGAGTTTTTTAGTGCACGGGATAATTTTAAAAAACAAGACAAAGAAGATTATCTGGGCACATATGAAAAGCAGCTCAGAGAAGAAATGCCAACGCTTGATCCCAAAGACAGAAAGAATTTTAAAGAAGTAGAACTCGGATACGAAAGCGAAGAAATCGCACACCATGAATCGCAACGATGCATGGAATGTGGGTGTACAGAACTCTATACTTGTGATCTGAAAAAGTATGCCACTGAATATAATGCCAAACAGGAAGGCCTGTCAGGTGAATTTAAAGAGTATAATGTTGATTTCAGACATCCTTATATTGAAATTGATAACAATAAATGTGTGCTTTGTGCACGTTGTGTGAGGATTTGTCGTGACGTTGTTGGAGCGGATGCGCTGGGACTTGTTAACCGTGGATTTGATACATACGTTGCTCCCAGTATGGGCGATTCATTGGCTGATACAAATTGTGAGAGTTGTGGAATGTGTATCAGTACCTGCCCAACCGGAGCACTGACTGAAAATGTTCCATTCAAACCCGGTCCGGTTAAATTGAAAAAAGTTCAAAGCATTTGTAACTATTGCTCTATTGGTTGTGATCTGGACTTTGAGCATAAAAGCGGATTCGTAATGCGGACAGAAGGCCGCGATGGATTGGTAAATAAAAATGGCAATTTATGTAAATACGGAAAGTTCGGATATAAATACCTGAATGATAAATCAAGGCTTGTTAAGCCAATGCTCAAGGTAAATGGAAGGTTTGAAGAAATAGAATTCAAACAGGCATTTGAGATCATAGCAGAACAGATCAAAGCTGTTCAACCGGATGATAACGCCTTTTTCGCAGGAGCACGTCTTAGCAATGAGGAACTTTATCTGGTCCAGAAATTTGCCAGAGCAGGAGTGAGGACAAACAATGTGACTTCTTTCCATTATCTGAACAGAGGTCATGGTTATATAGGAAATACACAGGCAAATGTTCCTTTCGAACAACTTAAGGATGCAAGCAAGATTTATTTGATCGGTGCAGAGGTAAACCGCGACAATGCCGTGCTGGGATACATGATCAACAATGCCAGGATCAAACATAATATCCCGGCTGAACAGGTCACAAACATGGAGGAAAGCTCCATGAGCCATAAGGTAGATAAAAGCCTGCAGGTAAAATCCTATTACCACTTCGTGAAAGCAGTAAATTATTACCTGGTGGCAAACAATTTCCATAATGGACTTTTCATAGGTGATAATTGCGAAGGATTCGCAGCATACAAAGAAGATCTGCTCAAGGAGAACTTTGTAGATCTGGTATCAAAATCAGGCGTAGCCTTCATGGATAGCATTATTGAATTTGCCAAAGCGTACAATAATGAAATGAATGCAGTGATCATTTTTTCTGAAAAAGAAATATGCTCAAATGCATGCAACGAATTGTTCAACCTTGCCCTGATCACCGGAAAACTCGGTAAAACTGCCAATGGTTTGATCAGCATTAAAGAAAAGAACAATTCACAGGGAATCTTTGATATGGGCATCTGCCCGACACTTGGTGTTGGGGCTGTTAGTATCAAGGACAAAGCACTTGTTGAACAGATGAAAAAAGTCTGGAAAGTGAAGTCTCTTCCCAAAGATGTGAATGTAAGCCAGTTTGAACGTCTTGAAAAAGGAAAACTTAAAAACGTATTTATTTTTGGTGAAGATCCGCTGGGATGTGCCAAGGATAAAGTAAAAGTGGCAGGATGGCTCGCCATAGCCAATTTTGTAATGGTTGTAGATAATTTTATGACCGATACTGCTAATCAGGCCAATCTTGTCCTCCCGGCAAGCTTCCCATTTGAATCAGGTGGTACCTATACAAATACACAAAAGGTGATACAGCAATTTGAAGCCGGTTTTAAACCTGCTTCAAAACTAACAACCATGGCGCAGCTGTCTGGCCTGATGAAACAATTCGATATTAAACAAAAAAGTGATCCTGAAGCTGTAATGGCAGAGATCGCCAAATTGCTCCCGAAAGGGAACCATGACAAGAAATTTGTATTTCAAAGTACTGACGAAAACAACGACTGTCGTATGTTTAATCACGGATGTGATTATATTGTTAAGCATTTTGATGAAGAATTTGATAAAGCATTTGATAAATAAACCCATATGAAAGAACTGACAACATTCGATTCTATCCTTGATTTTGCGATCGAGGAGGAACAAAAAGCAGTAGAGTTTTATTCAGAACTGGCAGGAAAGGCATCATCTGATGAAATGCGTGAAGTCTTTGAAGAATTTGCGCAGGAGGAAGTTAAACATAAGATGAAACTGATGGAGGTTAAAGAAACAGGTATTGCAAATATGCCTCCTGAAAATGTAGCAGACCTGATGATCTCCGACTATGTAGTGAATGTAAAAGTGTCTCCCAATATGTCTTATCAGGAAGCATTGGTTGTTGCCATGAATAAAGAAAAGGCCGCATTCAGGCTCTACACATCCTTGTCGGAAAGAGCCAATAATGCCGCACTGAAGGAATTGTTTGCCTCCCTTGCTCAGGAAGAGTCGAAGCATAAGCTGAGGTTTGAAGTAGAATATGATGATTTCGTGCTGAGAGAGAATTAGATATGAAAAAGGATTGCCAACCCTATCAAGGTTGGCAATCCTTAAATTTTTTTTAATCAAAGAATTCCTTGTGGCTTGCCACGAGGAATTCTTATATTATCCCCTGAATTTCAGGAGGTATTCTGAAATTTAAACCAGCGAGAAATGTTTAAGGATCTTGATCCATTACTCCATAATCAATTGAGACTTTCCATTATGTCATGCGGCTAAATGTAGAGTAAGGAGAATTTTCATGCTTATTGGAGAAGACGGATTCTACCTGGGGAAACCTTAGTGTTTAGATCAGCAAGCTGAAAGAAGCCGGATATATAAAAGTAAAAAAATGTTTTAGAGGAAACTATCCTTTAACAACTTGCAGCATTAGCAAAAAAGGGACTGATGCATTAGAAAAGTATGTGGAAGCGATTTCTACTTACCTGAAGCCATAGGCAAGACAATCAAAGTTCAGCAGCTGGCTCCTCCATCCTAAAGGAAAAAGGGCTTGTGGGGGTTATTATAGCTATGTCCCCCCATGGATATAATTGAAATAAGTCCGCACTCTGAAGTGCACACTCCGAACTTTTCTCCCTATCTTTACTTTCCAAATTTACCATAGATTATGGCCGGAACCAAGACCTTAACCAAGCATTTCTTTCTCGATACTTCCTTTGATAAGCTTATGAAAAAGCGTATTTATCATGTGCTGCTTATCTCAAGTGCTTATGATGCATTCATACTCGAAGAGGATGGCCGGATCGATGAACAGATCTTCAATGAGTATGTTTCCCTCAACCTTCGCTATCCACCACAATTTATTCAGGTGAACAACGAAGAAAAAGCTTTTGAAGAACTGAGTGAAGGTGATATTGATCTGGTGATTACGATGCTGAGTGCAGAAGATCAGGATACCTTCGGCATTGCCAAAAAGATCAAAGAACAATATAACGATATACCCATTGTCGTTTTGACTCCTTTCTCGAGAAAAGTCAGTATTAACCTGGAAGAGGAAGACCTTAGTGCGATCGATTATGTTTTCAGCTGGCTGGGAAATGCCGATCTGCTTCTTGCAATCATCAAGTTGATTGAAGACAAAATGAATGCAGAGAATGATGTGAATGAAGTGGGTGTGCAGACGATCATCCTTGTTGAAGATTCTGTGCGTTTTTACTCCAGCTATCTGCCCCATATCTACAAGATCATCTTTACACAGTCACAGAAATTCATGAAGGAAGGACTGAATGAGCATCAGCAGATGATGCGCATGCGGGGAAGACCAAAGATATTGCTTGCCAG
>CAZASJ010000065.1:0-18340 GCA_964487735.1 uncultured Bacteroidales bacterium
CTTTTCTTGCTCGGTGATGTAGTCGCTATAAAAATCTTTTACCGTAACCATTGCTACCAACATGGCCGGCCGTGGTACGGATATCAAACTTCGTGAAGGGGTGAAAGAAGCAGGTGGTCTTGCCATCATTGGTACTGAAAGGCACGATTCAAGGCGCGTCGACCGTCAGCTCCGCGGACGTGCAGGTAGACAGGGAGATCCGGGTAGCTCACAATTCTTTGTAGCACTGGAAGATGACCTGATGCGTCTGTTTGGATCTGAACGGATCGCAAAGATCATGGACAGGCTGGGCCTGAAAGATGGTGAAGTCATCCAACACTCCATGATCACCAAATCAATAGAAAGGGCTCAAAAGAAAGTCGAAGAAAACAATTTCGGCACACGTAAAAAACTGCTTGAATACGATGATGTAATGAATGCCCAGCGTGAAGTGATCTACAAAAAACGCAGGCACGCACTGCATGGGGAAAGACTGGCAGTTGACCTCATGAACATGATGTATGACGTAGGCGAACAGATCACCATGGAAGCGCAGGACCAGGGAGATTACGAAGAATTTAAAATGAATCTGATTACCACCCTCGGTATCGAATCGCCCATCGATGAAAAAACATTCTCGAATGAGAATTCAACAAACATTGCAGACAAGCTGTTTGAGGCCGTGATCCAGAGTTATAAGGAAAAGTCGGCCCTGATCGCCAAAAATGCCTATCCGGTGGTTAAAAATGTGTATGAGAATAATACACAATATGAGAACATCCTTGTACCGGTTACCGACGGCATCAAAACCATGCAGGTGATCGCCAACCTTAAAAAAGCATACGAAAGCGAAGGAAAAGATGTGGTATTGTCGATTGAAAAGGGCATTACCCTCGGCATGATCGATGATTCATGGAAAGAACACCTTCGTGAACTGGATGACCTGAAGCAGTCGGTACAATCTGCTACCTATGAACAAAAGGATCCTTTGCTGATCTATAAATTCGAGTCGTTCAACCTCTTCAAAACCATGATCCAAAAGATCAACAGTGAAGTTGTATCCTTCCTGGTGAAAGGAAACCTTCCGATGCAAAATCCGGATGCTGTCAGAGAAGCACGTGCGCCCAGGGGCATTGATCACAGCAGGCTGAAGGAAGAACGCACCGATCTGCTTTCACAATCACATTCCGATACCCAGGGACCCAGAAAAACGGCCCCGGTTACACGCACAGAAAAGAAATTTGGCCGGAACGATAAAGTGAAGGTCCAATACAATGACGGCCGCGTGAAAGAAGTGAAATACAAGGCCATTGAGGTGGACCTGAAGCGAGGTGAGTGCAGGATTATTTAAAATGAAGTGCCGGGCACCAGATACCGGTGTCAGGCGTCAAATATTATGGTTAAATGGTCATATATTTATATATATCATATAGTGATTTAGCAGTTTAACCATTCTAAATAGAATGACCGTGGCACCCTACCCATTGTACACAATACCATAATATCCTATCTTTGTTTCTCAAATCAAAACTGATTTATTGATGAAAAAACTATTTACGCTACTGACTGCTGTTTTGATCGGAACCATGCTATCGGCTCAGATCGCCTACAGTCCACTCGTTGACTCACTCAAAAATGAAATCACACAAGCCGGCATCTCCGTGTTACTCGAAGAATTGTCCGGAGAGGTTCCTATTATGATAGGGGGTACCGAATACACGCTGGAATCACGGCACTCCAGCAATCCATTCAACCCATTGGCTGCACAATGGATCTATGAAAAATTTGAAGCAATGGGACTGGATGTTGAATATCATTATTTCAATGCGAACGGGGAGAATGTTGTTGCCACCATTACCGGTAGTGAATTCCCCGATCAGCAATACATCATTTGTGCTCATTATGACGATATGCCATCAGGGTCAACCGCTCCGGGAGCCGATGACAATGCATCAGGTGTTGTAGGTGTGCTTGAAACAGCCAGGTTACTCAAGGATTTTGACCTGAAATACACTGTTAAGTTCATTGCCTTTGATGAAGAAGAGCAGGGATTGATCGGAAGCCACGCATATGCAGATGAAGCGTCTGCCAATGGGGACGATATTCTTGGGGTCCTGAACCTTGACATGATCGCTTATGATTCGGACGACGACTACGAAATGTCGATTTCAACCAATGCACTATCAACAGAATTTACATCTGAATATACCAGTGTGCTTGCCACCTACGATTTCGACCTGACATATAATTTCATCACCACCGGAGCCAGCGATCATTCTCCTTTCTGGAACAATGGATACCAGGCCATACTGGCAATAGAGGACTGGAACGATTTCAATGCATATTACCATACTCCCAGCGACCTTTTCGAGAATTGCAATATCCCCTATTTTGAGCAAATGGCACAATCGGCACTGGCAACAATGGCTTCCCTTAGCATGGATATGAAAATGGAACTTATCCATCAGCCACTTGCCTCCGGTAATTTCCTTGAAGACCGTGAAGCAGTTTTGGAGATCAATTCGAATCATACAATAGCAAGCGGTGATGATTCCCCCAGATTGTATTACAGCATCGATGAAGGCCCATTCGCAGAACTTCAGGCCACCAATATCGTACAGAATACATATACGTTTATGATCCCTGGCCAGGCAATGGGAACCCGCGTTGATTATTATTTTGCTGCTCAAAATGATGAATCCACTCTTATTGCCACACTACCGGGTGGTGGAAATGGCATCAACCCACCGGGAACCATTATGCCGGGAAATTTCTTCACCTACATTATTGCTGATATCAACTCAATGGTCGCATGCAGCAATACTTTACCTAAACCCATTCAGGACCTGGCCAATCTTTATGATACAATCATCATCAATCATGATGGGATATTGGTAGACCTGAATGTAGAGCTCGACATTACACATACCTATACAGGCGATGTGGAAATATATCTTATCAGCCCTGATGGAACTGAAATTAAACTCAGCGTTGGCAACGGAGGTTCAGGGAATAATTTTACAGGAACCATCTTTGATGATGAGGCCACAACGCCTATATCGCAGGGTACAGCACCTTTTACCGGCAGCTACATTCCTGATGAACCACTGGCTACCTTCATCGACCAGAACATAAGTGGCAGTTGGATATTAAGAATTTATGACAATGCTATGAATGATCAGGGCATCTTGGAAAACTGGTGCCTGAATATGTTCTATTCCGGTGATCCGATCTACATTGCAAACCTTGAAAAGCGCAATATTGTATTGCATCAGAACTATCCCAATCCATTCAGGGATGAAACAACTTTTGCTTTTGAGATTTCAAGCTCAACCAATGTCAGAATTAGCATTATTGACATGATGGGAAGGGAGCTTGGATCCGTTTGCAACCGCCAATTCAACGCCGGATCACACAAAGTGAACTGGAATGCAAGCAAGCTGCCACAGGGTCAGTATTTCTATAGAATGCAAACCGATCAGCATGTTGAAGTAAAATCAATGTTGATTGTAAAATAATCGTTTATGAAGCTAAACAGAATCCTTCTCAAACTTAGTGGTGAAGCCCTGATGGGCGATAAGGATCATGGCATTGATCCCATTCGTCTTGGACAGTATGCTTCGGAGATCGTTGAGGCGGCTAAAACCGGTACTCAGATCGCAATCGTTATTGGCGGGGGAAATATCTTTCGCGGACTCAGTGGCGCAGCCGAAGGAATGGATCGTGTTCAGGGTGATTATATGGGCATGATGGCCACGGTGATCAATAGCCTTGCACTGCAGGCAGAACTTGAAAAGCTTGGTGCAGAAACAGCCCTTTTCTCAGGAATGCTCATAAGTCCAATTGCCCAACCCATGAGTGCAAAATCGGCCATTAAGGAACTTGAAAACAATAAGATCATCCTGATAAGCGGTGGCACAGGAAATCCCTATTTTACAACAGACTCTGCATCTGCACTCAGGGCACTTGAGATCAGAGCGGATATGATACTCAAAGGTACCAGGGTAGACGGGGTTTATACTGCAGATCCCGAGAAAGACCCGAATGCGAAGAAATACGAAACCCTGAGTTTTAAGGAGGCCCTGGAAAAAGGCCTGTGCATCATGGATCAAACGGCATTTACCCTCTGCAAGGAGAACAAGATGCCCATCTATGTATTTGACATGAACAAGGCAGGTAACCTGAAATTGGTACTCGAAGGAAATAATATCGGAACTCTGGTGAATTAGAAAATATTATATTTGTGTTATAACCATAAAGAAGAAGAGCATGAACGAAGAAGCGCAAATGTGTCTTGACGAAGCAAATGAAGGCATGGATAATGCCTTAGTGCATCTCGACAGGGAATTTCAAAAAATCCGTGCCGGAAAGGCCAGCCCTCAGATGCTGGAGGGGATCAAGATAGATTATTACGGTGCCATGACTCCTATTGAGCAAACGGCAAATATAAATACACCGGATCCCAGGCAGATCATCGTTCAGCCATGGGATAAGAGCATCATCGGCTTGCTGGAAAAGGCCATCTTAAATGCCAATCTCGGCTTCAATCCTAAAAATGAGGGAGAAGTACTTCGGATCAACGTCCCTCCCCTCACCGAGGAACGCCGTATCGAATTGGTGAAAAAAGCCAAGGTCCAGGCAGAAAACTGCCGCATCAGCATCCGCAATATTCGCAGATCAGCAAATGACCTTGCAAAAAGCCTTGAAAAGGATGGCCTGTCGGAAGATGAGTCCAAAAAAATTCAGGAGCAGATCCAGGATCTTACCAACGATTTTATTAAAAAAGTTGATGATATGATGGATGCCAAGGAAAAGGATGTGATGACCGTTTAGACTGCAGGGAGTTGATTATTCTATTCTGTGCAGTTTTGGCAGATATCAATCTTATTTCTATTCGTAAAAACCTGCTTGCGAAATTCATCGTAGGCCTGGCTTTTCCAAATTTCTTTAAACGAATGTGTTTCAAGCTGGCCTAATTGGTGCGTGGCATCTTTATCGAAACAGCAGGGAACAACCCTTCCATCCCAGCTTATCACAGCAGCACTCCACATCCTGAAACACTTATTTTTGCTCGCTTTCTTCAATTGCCAAAGCCCTTGCCGATTACGGGTATACCTGGCATACTTATTATTTTCAGGAATACGTTCTGTATCATTCTCAAAATTATAAACCTGGGCTGTTTTCAGTTCCAGTTTATCTGCTCCAAGGTCTTTTGAAAGCTTTTGCATGGCAGGGATCTGATGTTCATTCGCCTTAAAAACCAGGAATTGGATCACAAGATAAGGCTTTGCCGATCCCCGCTGCTTTTTCCACTTTACTACATTCCTGACACCCTCCTTAACCTTATCAAGCGATCCCCCTACCCTGTACTTCTCATAGGTTTCCTGATCGGCACCATCCATGGAAATGATGAGTTTGTCAAGGCCGGAATCAACCAATTCACGGGCATTATTATCGTCCAACTGATGCCCGTTGGTAGAAGTGGCTGTATAGACCCTTCTCTCTACGGCGTATCTGACCATATCATAAAAGAGCGGGTTCAAAAGAGGCTCTCCTTGAAAATAAATGATCAGAACCATCAATCTGCTCTTCAACTGGTCTATGATACTCCTGAAATCATCCCTGCTCATTTTCCCTTCGGGCCGGGTAAACTGCCTCAATCCCGACGGACATTCAGGACAGCGCAGATTGCAGGAAGTAGTGGGCTCTACCGAAATGCTGACAGGCATTCCTGAATGCCTGACCCTCCTAAAGTAGACGCTCATGAAATAGCTGCATCTCAGCCTCAAATAATTTACCAACTTTTTGAAGCTCATCGTGCTTGTAAAATTGATAAAGTTCCGGTATGCCGGGATTGTGCGCTGCATATTCTGATTATTTATATTTGCAATCGGAATGTTAAGGGCCCGATGCCAATGAGGAAGATTTTAAACAAAGTTACAAAAATCGTGTTCCTTTAAAATAAAGCATTTCAAAGAGAAAGCCTAAGTTCACATTAAAACACAAATAACATGAACACATTCTGGGATGAGCGGTATGCAAGCAAGGAATTTATCTATGGCAAGAAGCCCAACGCATATTTCAAATCATGCATAGACAGGCTTCAGGCGGGCAAGCTTCTTTTGCCGGGTGAAGGAGAAGGAAGAAATGCTGCCTATGCCGCCGGGATGGGCTGGGATGTTTTTGCATTTGACCAGAGCAAAGTAGCCCGGGAAAAGGCCATGATTCTTGCAGCCGAGAAGGGTATTGAATTCAATTATAAAACAGGCTCGCTGCTGGATTTTCCGCTTAAGGCTGGCAGCTTTGACATGATCGCCCTTATTTATTTCCACCTTTTTCCTGAAGCCAGGCGTATTTACCACTCACATCTGGCAGCCGCCCTTATACCAGGAGGGACACTTATGATGGAAGTTTTTAGCAAGGCACAATTACAACACAATTCAGGTGGGCCGAAGGACATAAATTTACTTTACTCAAAAGAAGAACTGGCGGCTGATTTCAGTGAACTGAAAATCTTACAAATGGATGATCTTGACATTGTTCTGGATGAAGGCCCGCATCACCAGGGAAAAGCAAGTGTGATTAGATTAGTGGCAATAAAATAAAACGACCTCACAAGTCCCGGGGCCTGTGAGGTCTGACTGGCATTGTTATGATGTGAAACCAGGCATTTATCATGCTTTCGGAATAAGCAATGGAGAAATTATACCAGAAGTAAGCTTTGGTAAACACGAATAGTTTTGAATTCATATAAAATCATCATTTGTAAAATGCCTAGCTTTGCGCTAAAGCAATTCCTGAGATGCCAGTCAACATAGAAATAAAAGCACATTGCGGGGAACCTGAAGAAGCAAGGAAAATTCTTCTTTCCCTGAATGCAGACCATAAAGGCCAGGATCAGCAGGTCGACACATACTTTAAGGTATCGGAAGGCCGTTTAAAACTTCGTGAAGGCAGGATCGAAAACAATCTCATCCTTTATAAACGCAGCGATCAGGCAGGGCCAAAAAAGTCAGAAGTTCTGCTCTATCCCGGAAACAAGGATCCAGAATTGAAAGAGATTCTGAATAAAGTATTGGGTACCCTGGTTGTTGTGGATAAAATCAGGGATATTTACTTCATCGATAATGTAAAATTCCATATCGACACCGTGAAAGGGCTGGGGGATTTCCTGGAAATTGAGGCCATCGGAAAAAGCGGAGCCGAAGAATCATTGGAAAAGCAATGCAAACACTATATGGATATTCTGAATATCAGAGATAGCGACCTCATCTCAGTATCATACAGCGACCTCATCCTTAAAAATAAAGGAATATGAAGATAAAAGCAGGCATCATCTTTTTTCTGATCACCATCACATTTGCTTTTCCCACCGTCCATGCACAGCACAATGTAGTATCCAATGCCATTCAGGCATTTTATGATGGCGACTACGAAAAAGCCTATGAACTCTCCGGCGATGCCCTTACCAATGTAGACGAATTGAGCGAAGATTACATTGCCGCTGCTTTCTATTACCTCGCCAAGTCGAGGATACAGGTATTGCGCATTGCCATGGAAGTGAACAATCAGGAGAAACTGAAGCAACTGCAAAATGCCCTGATTGAAAGCTATTTTGATTATAAAGAAGCCCTGAGTACTGCCGACAATAAATTGGCAGAAGACATCATGCAGGATCTTGATGCACTCTATAATCCCATACTTCAGACAGGTCTTTCAGCACTGAATACGGGCAATGACAGAAGGCAGCCCGACAATGTCAGGGAATCAGCCTATAAAGCGGCCAAAGGCTATCTGCTTGCTGCAAAGGATATATCAAATACCTACCTTGCCTGTGACCTGGCGGGGCAGGCATACATAGCCTTGGGCGATACGCTTGCAGCTCTTGAAATGTTCAAGGAAAGTATTTCTGTTTATAAATACAATCTTCCTTCAACCCCTGATTTCCTGATGGCCTATGTTTTTTTCCGTAAGGCCATCATCGAACGTTATCACAGCAAGAACAATATGCTTGCCCTGGGGAGCCTCATGGATGGGGAAAACCTCCTTTCGCTTGAATACAGCAGGCTGGGAGCAGCACGATTGACTCCGGTTTTACAAACCGCCTACGAGAATGGTATGATGGACCTGATCGGTTTTGAGCTTGACATTTATCTTAACAACCCTGACCTGACAGATGAGGCGATCATAAGGTTTCAGGAGGTGCTTGTATTGTATCCTGAAGATTATGACATTCATGTGTCATATGCCAATTTACTGGAAGAAGTCGACCCACTTCTCTCCATCGATGCTTATGAAACAGCCATCAGTATCGACGAAAGCCGCGAGCTGGCATGGTTTAACCTTGGTGCCATGTACAACAATATCGGATCGGAACAATACCTGGCAGGACTGAACAATGATAACGATATGATTGCCGACAGCCTTTACAATGAAGCCAACAAAAGTTTCAGAAGTTCTTATACTTATATGGAAGAAGCCTATCGGCTCAATCCAAAATCCATTTCTACGATCAGGGCCCTGGTACAACTGGCCAATTCACTTGGTCTCGACGAACAAGCCGATTTTTATAAGCAAAAAGAAGCTGAGCTTAGAGGGTTTTAATTGTTAGATGTTAATATTGAGTTTTATGTTTTGAGTTTTGGAAAGTTTAGCATATAAAATATTACCGGTAATCCTGATCTTTGTGCTGGGATATATCCTGAAAGCCCTTGGTGTGCTCAAGCAGGATCACGGCGACGTTTTTATGCGCGTGGTATTCTATCTTTCGCTTCCGGCCCTTGTCATCCTCTCCCTCACCAGAATTGAACTAAGCAAAGAATTTGCATGGTTGCCTCTGATATCATTTTCCGTTATAATGATCCAATTCGGGGTATCTTATTTTGCCGGAAAGTTTATGAAACTCGACAGGAAAACCCACGGGGTATTGCTTACCGGTACCATGATCATGAACATCGGCTTCGCTCTTCCATTTATCATTGCTGCCTATGGTGACGAAGGGCTTGCACTGCTTTCAATCTTTGATTTGAGCAATGCCATTCTGGCATTTACCTTTGTATATTACCTGGCATGCAGGTACGGTGAATCCGGAAATTCTTCAAGCCTGCTCATCAGAAAATTCCTGTTCTCCCCTCCTATCTGGGCACTAACTGCAGGAATTATACTGAATCTCACCAATACAGAGATCCCTCCGGTTCCTGCACATCTGTTTCAGCTCCTTGGTGACCTGACGATACCCTTGATCATGATTGCCCTTGGAATATTCTTCAATCTGAAGTTGATAAAACCCATTCCGGTTTTTACGGGCATAGCCATCCGAATGCTTCTTGGTTTCATGATCGGCCTTGCATTCTGCTATGTGTTGGGCCTGGAAGGACTGATAAAAACCATCGTATTGATTGGTTCCTCAGCCCCTGTCGGGTTTAATTCCATCATCTTTGCCTCGATGGAAAAGCTTGATAAAGAATATGCTGCTTCAATGGTTTCTTTCGGGATCCTGGCGGGGATGGTGGTGATCCCCCTGATTATTTACTTTGCACAAGTATAAAGTTAAATTTATCAATAAAAATAATTGATAAAACAGACCTCATTGGTCCCCGGGCCTGTGAGGTCTGTTTACTGCCTTTTTACACTTTCAATAGGAAAAACAATACTGACCTTATAGGCAAAATTATCAGCTGGCCTGTCAAAACCATAAGGACCATAACGGTAAAATACACCGGCCCCCATTTTATAGAATTTAAGATCCAGTAAGCCATGCAGCATAAGGCCGGATTCATAATATCCGAGTTCCATGCTATTATATTCCACATTATGATGCTGAGATGAATTGTTAAGGTCGCCGAAGGCGATATTTGTTGCTAAGACGATCTCAGGAGAAAAAAACTTTGTGCGCAACAGCAATTGTCCAAAGTTATGTGAAAAATAAAATGCAATGTACCGATTGCTTAGAAACTCATTCATTCGCATGGTGGCAAAACTGTTGGTGGCATAGATGGTAAACATCCTGTAACTTCCATTGCCATTATACAGGTTGCAATAGGGCAGGTTGCCATCAATATAACCGGCCATCACTTCCAGGCTCGTCATTCCAAGATACTTGATATAGAAAGACTCCACAATTCTGATGTCATAGCGCTTGTAATCAAACTCCCCGTTAAGGATATTGTCGAATCCATGCGTATACTGAAAGCGCACAACCGGATACTTGGTCCCCAGCGAGATCTTTATGCGTTTGGTTCGAATAAATTTTTCACGAAAAGCGAAGCGAAAACCCGCTGATAACTCCGTAAATTGAAATTCATTTTTAAGCATTGCCACACCATCCACACTCTGTCCGTAATAGTAATCAGGATATGATTTCTTAATATCATTCCTGGCAGTTATGTTCCACATAAAATGCCTCAGCGCTCTGAATTGCAGAGATACATATGCTCTTTCAGTCATATTCATCCTGCGAATCAATAGATTCCTGAAGCCTTCACCACGAAGAAATGACTTTTGATCATCGAAGAAGGAAACACCGCCACTTTCTGTAACATCATAAAAATAGCCGGCTTTGATCTCAAGTTCACTGTTTTGATGGATGATAGCACTTACATCTCCCCCATACTTAGCTGTCATATCCTTAAAACCATAACCCCAGAATCCACCGATCCTGAAGCGCCTGGATAAGCGGTCATTTGTGTGCAAACCCAATCCCAGATACATTCCTTCATACTGATTATACCGGACGAATTTATCAATATCCAGATCAATAAATTTTATGGGGATCTTGCCTGTCATAATGGTTTCAAAGGTCTTTGCAAGCCTGTCGAAATTCATCTGTTTCCCAACACTATCCATAAATTCATAAGTCTTCAGATCACGCTCTGTCAGGCTATCTACCCGGTATGCATTCCAGTAATCCTCATTTCGGTCATGAGCGTTCGGCTCCACATCTACCTCTATATTGCCAAAATCTCTTTTTACAAGCTCGGGATTCAGTTCAATGTCTTTAATGTAACTTTTGCCTATGCCTACAAATGAATACATCTGATCATTCACATTAGCCCCAATCGCTTTGATCTTCATATCCGTATTGAGCTGAACGGGGAACCATTGCTCACCATTGATCAATTCGTATTGCTGCTGAATTCGTATCGTAAATGCACCATCATCCCTATAGGGTTCTGCAATGACATTCTGTATCGCCCAATTATGTGTATTCACTGAAAGCACGCCCTTTAATCCATCAAAATTTGTATTTGGTTTAGGACGGAATGAAATGATAAAGATGCTGTCGTTGCGCTCCGAATAGGCTGTATCTTCCAGTATAAAAATATACTTTGACGTGCTGCCCTGACTGATTGGATTCACATATTCGCTTCTTCCGATATTGATTAGTTCTTTATAGAAAGATGTTGATTGTATTTGCGATACCAGAAACACAAAGAAAGGATCTTTCATGCCGGAAACACGCGTAGCGACAACATTTTCCCGGTTTCGCTCAGGATAAAGAAATTTTCGTTCGGCAACGGATTCAGCGATAAAAATATCCTGGCGATCAAAAAACCTGCGAACTTCAAGCAAACTGGTATCAAGCATCATGGTGTCTATCATTCGCAGTGAATCAAGATCGAGGGTAAATATCACCTTTTCATAAACAGTATAGGAGAACGACCTCATCTTTTCCGGATTATTCAGGTCCCTGTTCTGAACTACATTATTTATAATCCGATGGGCGGGGTTGATTCCCGGCAGCACCACCAATTCGCCAAGTGCATAGGAAGTAGCTTGCATAAACAGATTTAATCCCCTTGTTTTGCCATCCAGTTCAACCACAAGGTTCTCATAGCCCACATAGGTGCATTTAAGGAATTTTGCCTCCGCTGAGCTTCTCAAAGTAAATTTTCCATCAATATCGCTTGCTCCACCTTCACGGCTGTTATTGACAACAATATTCACAAAGGCCAATGGCTCGCCGGTTTGCGCATCCATTACCCTGCCACTTACAATATTTTGCTGGCCCTGCACTCCGATAAGCGAAATCAGCAAAACAATAAATAACAGAAAAGGCTTAATAATGGTTGGTCCCATAAGTTTTGTAAAGTAAAGATACGGGATAAATCAAAAAAAACACGGAATAAACAAATAGATTAAACGCCTGTTTAATCAAATGACGGAATTAAGGGTGTAAAGGAGGCCGGGTATCCGGATATTCAATAATAAAGAAAATTCTTAATTTGACTATCCCTGTGGCAAGCCACGAGGAATTGTTTTATTAAACTGAGAAATATTTCTCCAGATCCTTCAGCGTATTTGAAGTCGTCTTGATGTCCTGCACAATATTGCCGGTTTCCAGCACAACGATCCGTCCACAAACATCCGTTACATGCATCAGGTCATGACTGGAAATGAGGGCTGTAATATTCTTATCCTTCTCAATTTCTTTGAGCAGGTTCTTCAGCCTGATCTGGGTGGTTGGATCCAGGCTGTTGAATGGTTCATCCAGGATGATCAATTCGGGTTTGGTCATCAGCGCCGCTGCGATACCCACCTTTTTCTGGTTTCCGGAGGACAGTTCACGAATAAACTTCTTCTTGCCAAGAACCTCATTGTTAAAAAATTCGCCGAAAGTATTATAAAACTCCTTAACGTCTCCTTTTGAAAGCCCATTGATGTCGGCCAGGAATTCAAAATATTCTTCCGGTGTTAGAAAATCGATCAAAAAGCCTTCATCCAGATAAGATCCGGTAAAGCGTTTCCATTCTATCGATCCCATTACATTTTCTGAATGGATAAACACAGCTCCGCCACTGGGTCTTATAAGATCAAGGATCAGCCTGAAAAAAGTAGTTTTCCCGGCACCATTGTTCCCGACCAATCCAAAGCTTTCGCCTTTTGGGATGCTCAAAGTGGGGATATTCAGGACAACATTCCCATGATATGCTTTTTTGAGGTCTTTTACATCTATCATAATCTTTGTTTTAAATTCAGTGGCAAGAAGCCATTGAGCAGCAACGAATAACTAAATTTATTTTTCTCTGAATCCTTCAGCAATAATATACTTTCTTCTCCTGAATCGATCCACTACGTAATTCATGATCAGTTTATGGAACAACAATCCGGCGATTCCCAGCAAACCAAGAATGGTTACAGCCACCATCCTGTCAAGGAAGAGGGTCAACAAAGAATAAATGACAACCGGCATTAAAAGCAGAGGCAGCATAATAATAAACTGTGAAGCCCCAATTCCCTGGTAATTAAACGCAGCCCCTCTGCTCAGGTCCATGCGCTTTTTATTATTGCTGCAGAATATCAGAATCACATGAGCGCTAACGCCCACATTCATGAGAAAACACATTGAATTTATGTAAAGGATCTCCCAGCCATAAAAGGCATAAGGTATGGTCACCACATACGAAAACACTGCGGTTCCCAGAAGAATCATGTATTTCGCCCGGAAATACTTATCAAAATCAATGTTATTGGCCAGGATGGCATCAAAGAAACTGCTTTCCCATCCAAGGAAGTAGTTTCCAACACTCATACCTACACCTCCCGTTATAAAAATGCCGACAAAAATGAGCATTCCGCCCATATCACGATACATATCCTGCGGATAAAAGAAAAACCCATATAGCAGGAAAATAGGCATAAGGTAAAGCAAGGATTTTGACCGCTTGTTACGCCAGTAGAGTTTAAGCTCGAATGCAATCAGTTCTCCAACCCTGCCAAGGCTTTTCAAGTAGGCAATCCCGGCCAGCGAATCTACCCGCCGATGTTTCTTAACACTAATCTCTTCTAGGTACATCCTTGAGCGGAGATAAACAAAATTTAAAAGATATACCAGAATCAGGATCACAAATGGAACTGCCATGGCCCACTGAATGCTGATGAGATACATGAAAAGTTTTGCCGAGATCACCGATATGGAATATACGCCCAGGCTATCGAGGAGAATAAACCCGATAACAATAAATCCAAACACCGCAACGATCCATGGCCGCGAGAAGATCTGTCGCTTTACATAGACAATGATGAAATTATTTGTAAAGATCAGAAATACAATTCCCATCAGCCATTGAAAGGCCTGTATTGATGAGTATTCAACTGAGATACTCAATACCGCCCATGGAACAATGACGAGAAGAGGGAGGTAGTTGAGAATAAACAACTTAGACTTAGCCAGCATATAATGCACGATCACTGATTTTCGCACCGGAAGATGGAAATATGGCTGTGCTGCCATGACCGGAAGTGACTGCATAAGGTATCTGAGAATGAGATCAACTGCAAAATAATATAGCAATGCACCATTGAAGAGCAGGATCAGATCCTGATCCGGAAAAGTCTCTGACAAAATAGTAGGTAGCATGAGTCCCAGGCCGAGCAACTCCAATAATATCAAGAAGACAAAAAAGCCAAGAATAATATTAATCGCCAGGCTTTTCTGCCAGAACGGCGATCGGCGAAGCTGCTTCCATTGATGACTGATAAACCACTTAATAACCATAGAAATTAATTTTCACATCGAAGATATAAAAAATAGTTTTGAGTTTTGGTGCCGGGCCGTTGTATTGGTTTACAATTGGCCACTGACAATGTACAATTGATAAAGGATTCACTTAAATCCGTAACTTTGGCTTCTATGTCAAATCCGGTCTACCCCTATTTCCTGAAACACAAACAAATCATCCTTGAAAACCTTGAATTGTGCCAAGACCCAAAGGATATTGAGGCCATTCATAACTTCAGGCTAAGTGTGAAGAGAATAAAAGTAGTGATGGCACTGTTTGAAACGCTTAAAAAAGGGGACTTCATCGCTAAAGAACATCTCAGGGAGATCAAAAAGCTTTATCGGTGCTCAGGAAAACTCCGCGATTTGCAGGTAACCAGCCTATTGATGACCGATATGCAGTTTGATGGTTTGAAGCCAATAATCGAGGCTTTTGAAGCCCGGATTGTAAAAAAACGCATAAAATTTGAGAAAGCCCTGATGGCTTTTGACATCAAATGGCTCGATCAATTAGACAAAGAACTTTTCAATCTTCTGAAACAGCAGAGCGACAAAAAGCTCATTGCTTCAGGATATCTGATGTTGAATGCACTCGAAGGAGATATTCAGGATATTTTCAGAAGCACTACCGATGAAAAAAGGCTTCATGAGATCCGAACGAAGATAAAAGACATCATTTACCTCAGCAATATTTTTGATGAACAATTGGCCGTTCAGGATCACATAAATATTAGTGGAGAAAGGCTCAGGGAATTGGGTGAACTTGCCGGCAACTGGCATGACTGTCTTAACCTTGAGGTTGAGATTAAAAAGTTCATTGAAAAGCAAGCCTCACACGCTGAAGCAAATTCAATAAGGGATTTTCTCGCTGAACTGTTGGTAAAAAAACAAGGACTTCAGCAGGAGTATTCCTGCATTCTTATCCATGAAATGAAAGTTTAGTGGATTTTGCTGTTCCATTTTCCCTTTCAGGCCTTCTTCATTCTTTATTCAGTTTTTCATTACCGGCATGTCTTTCGGCATCACGAATTGTTTTCTTTTCAAGGTTTTTCTTTAGTGCCTCGGTGAGGTCGACACCGGTTTGATTGGCAAGGCAAATTAGCACAAATAGCACATCGGCGAATTCATCCGACAGCATGGATTCGTCCTCACCTTCTTTAAAGGATTGTTCTCCGTATTTACGTGACATAATGCGGGCCACTTCGCCCACTTCTTCCATTAAAATGGCCGTATTGGTGAGCTCATCGAAATACCTCACACCGGTTGTCCTGATCCAATGATCAATTGTTTCCTGGGCTTCTTTTATTGTCATGATGGATGAATTAGCTTATTTTCAATCTTCGATTTTTACTATCTTTATATTCATCAAATATCAGAATAATTCTAATCTCTCCGAAAATGTTGAATAAGCCACCAAAAATAATAACCCTGACTTTTGTCTTGTTGTTCATCATCCTTTTTTTCTACGGACTCATTGTGGCCAAAGGCTTTTTAAGTACTTTGATCCTGGGAATAATATTCAGTTATCTCATTTTCCCATTGGTAAAATTTCTTGAAAACAAGGCGAAGTTTCCTCGTGTTCTGGCAACATTACTCAGCATCATCCTGCTGTTGGGGGTGCTGACACTCCTGGTTTTTGTACTGTACAGAAACATAAGCAGGATTATGCTTGATATGCCCGACCTGGTCGATAAAGCACATTATAATATTGACCTCTTCGGTGCTTTTGTAGAAAGCAATTTCGGATACACGGTTGAGTCTCAAAACACATTGATACACGATTCTATCAATAACCTTTTTAACCTGTCAAATAATTTTACCGGATCCCTTTTCAGAGGGACCACCAACACCTTATTTACTCTGGGGCTAATGCCTGTATTCATGTATTACATGATCTATTTCCGTGAGAAATTTTTTAAATTTATTCTGATGGCCATTCCTGCAGAAAAAGAACAGGATGCTCGGAATGTTATTCGTAAGATCAGCCTTGTTACGCCCAGGTATATTGGTGGGGTTTTTACAGTCGTTTTGGTCCTAACCGTCCTTAATTCTTTTGGTTTATGGATTGTGGGGGTAAAATATGCCATTTTGTTTGGTATCATCTCGGCATTGTTTAATCTCATACCCTATTTCGGCACCTGGATCGGGGCCAGTGTACCCTTTATGTTTGCACTGCTCACAGGTGATTCACCTCATTTGGCACTTGGAGTCATCCTCTTATTTATTATCATTCAGTTCACTGAAAACAATATACTCACTCCAAACATAACAGGCAGTTATGTCAACCTGAATCCCTTTTTTACCATTCTCATCATCATTATCGGAGGCAGCATCTGGGGCATCATAGGTATGTTTGTTGTTGTTCCGGTAGCAGCGATGCTGAAAATCATTTTCGACCATTCAAAAAGCATGAAACCATATGCCTATCTGATGGGGGCGGATTTGGAAAATCGTAAAAAGGCTATCTGGCGGCAAAAGTTAATCATCAAAAGCAAAAGAACTATCGGAAGGTTCTAAGACAATCAGCCTGAATAAACTATCTTTGGCTCATGGAAAAACGCCCGCAACCTGAAACAGGAGATACCTTTACCGTAACAGCCAAGACCCTTGTGGGCCTTGAAGAGATCCTTGCCGAAGAAATTCGAGAACAAGGAGGCACTGATGTAGAAATAATTTACCGTGGGGTGCAATTCACATCAGACCAGAAAACCCTGTATGCATGCAACTACAATTGCCGCACAGCATTGCGTTTTTTAAAGCCTCTCTGGGAATTCACTGCGGAAAATGACACCGAATTATATCGGAAATGCCTGAAATTACCATGGGATTCTTTCATGGACCTTGATACAACTTTTTCTATTGATGGCGCAGTGTTCAATTCAGGTATAACACATTCTATGTATGCGGCATTGAAGACCAAGGATGCCATAGCCGACGCCTTCAGGGCCAAATTAGGCAAAAGGCCATCGGTAGATACTGAGAATCCCGATATCCGCATCAATGTACACATCAATCGCGACAACTGTACCATATCACTCGACAGCTCAGGTTCATCGCTGCACCTGCGTGGGTATAAAGTTGCCTCAGGCACCGCACCATTGAGCGAGGTTCTGGCATCGGGTTTGATCATGCTCAGTGGCTGGGATAAGAAAAAGACCTTTGTGGATCCCATGTGTGGATCAGGCACTTTTCTTGTCGAGGCTGCTATGATTGCATATGATATCCCGGCAGGGTATTTTCGGCAAAGATTCGGATTTGAGAAATGGAAAGACTTTGACCCTGTAGCCTGGAAGGAAGTAAAAGAAGCTGCTAAACCTGTCGACAAAGAACCATATGTAAAGATCGTCGGGGCTGATATGTCATCATTGGCCATGCGGGCCACCAGGAAAAACATCAGCAGCTCAGGTTTAGAGAGATACATTAGCCTTACACCCTCAAAATTCGAAGACCTGAAACGTCCACCGGGCCCGGTACATATGATCATGAACCCACCTTATGGTGAAAGGATTAAAACTGACGACATTATAAGCCTCTATAAAATGATCGGCGACACCATGAAGCAAAACTACTCAGATGCCGAGGCCTGGATCATTAGCGGTGACCTGAATGCCATGAAATTTGTCGGATTGCGGCCCTCACGAAAAATAAGGGTTTTCAATGGTCCGATAGAATGCCGTTTCATGAAATACGAGCTTTATGCGGGAAGCAAAAAGGCCAAAAACAATCCTGACAATTAAGTATTTCCTAATATCTGATAATACTTAAATGATCCCTTTTAATTATTTTTACAGGCCTTATAACTCAATCTTGAGTTCAACTTGTAAATGCAACTTTTAATTTATGATTGTTGCATAGGAATAG
>CAZASJ010000066.1:0-3199 GCA_964487735.1 uncultured Bacteroidales bacterium
TGTTCATTATTCCTTGTTCCTGATTACTTATTACTTGTTCCCTATTCCCCGTTCCCTGTTCCCTGTTCCTTGTTCCTTATTCCCTGTTCCTTGTTCCCTGTTCCCTGTTCCTTGTTCCCTGTTCCATGTTCCTTGTTCCTTGTTCCTTGTTCCCTGTTCGAAGGAGATTGAAGAATGAAGATGGAGGATAGAAAAAGTTATTCAAACCCAGACGCGGGGCAATGCAATAAAAACGGTACAAAAAAAGAAAGCCTCCATTGGAGGCATTCTTTTTTCTTCACGATTATAAGACTTGATTAAGGCCTAAAAAAAAGGCCCGGAGATGGTTAGTTGCTGGCAGCTTCTGAGTATAAGACTTGGTAATGCTTTCAGTATCCGGGCCAATTATGAATACAAATATAACATAAATTTAATATATCCGCAACATTTTGCTGAATATTCGTGAAAAATATTTATATATTAGAGAATGCTAGTATTTTTAGAATTGAATTGCATCAGGCGATACAACAGAAATCTCCGCCACCTGGCTGCCTCAGAAATGACAGATGTTTGAAAATACAGTAAAAAATGAATACAGGATGTTGCTTATTTAGAAAGTGCTGAAAGTTGCTCCTCTATCACCCTGATCCTTGCTTCCGCATCGGCCTTTTTTTGTTTTTCTTTGGCAACAACCTGTTCGGGGGCACCGCTTACAAAACGTTCATTGCTCAGCTTTTTATCCACCCCGATGAGAAAGCCCCTGGTATATTTCAATTCTGTTTCAAGCTTTTCCTTTTCTGCTTCCACATCAATATTTCCTTCAAGGGGAACATAGAATTCGGTTGAGCGGATAATAAAGGAAACAGCGCCTTCTTCTTTCACATCCGTATAAGAAAGTTCAGATAACCTGCAAAGCCTTATCACAACAGGGTCAAATGTTGCCTTTGCCTTATCTCCGTCGTTTTTCTTGATCAGAAGGCGTATTTCATCCCGCATGGGGATGTTTTTCTCTTTCCTGACATTCCGGATGCCCATAATTACTTCTTTGACATAATCAAATTCAGTTAGGATGGCCTTATTTACCTTTTGAGAAGTTGGCATATCCGTCACCATAAGGCAATCCTTCCCTTCCCTATTGGCAAGGAGGTGCCAGATCTCTTCTGAAATAAATGGCATGAAAGGATGCAGGATCTTCATCAATTCTTCGAAGAAGCCAATGCTGGCTTTCATGGTAGCAGCATCAATATCGGCCTGGTAAGCAGGCTTGATCATTTCCAGATACCATGAACAGAAATCATCCCAAATAAGCTTATAAACTGACATGAGCGCATCAGAAATACGGTATTTTGAGAAATGGTCCTCAATGGTGGCCAGGGTCTCATTCATTTTGTTTGCAAACCATTCAATCGACACCCTGGAGGCTTCGGGCTGAGCCAGGCCTTCATCCACATTCCAGCCATTCACCAGCCTGAGCGCATTCCATATCTTATTGCTGAAATTTCTGCCTTGTTCACATAAACCTTCATCAAAAGGCAGGTCATTCCCTGCCGGGGAGGTAAGGAGCATTCCTACCCTGACTCCGTCGGCACCATATTTTTCGATTAATTCGATCGGATCCGGTGAATTCCCTAATGATTTCGACATTTTTCTGCCTTGCTTATCACGTACGATACCTGTGAGGTATACATTCTTAAAAGGAACTTCATTCCGGTATTCAAGTCCTGCCATGATCATCCGGGCCACCCAGAAGAATAATATTTCAGGAGCCGTTACCAGGTCGTTGGTAGGATAGTAATATTTTATATCATCATTATCAGGATACCTGATGCCATCAAAAACAGATATTGGCCATAACCATGATGAGAACCATGTATCCAGTACATCCTCATCCTGATGGAGATCATCCAAGGTTAATTTTTCATTCTTTGTTGCTTCCTTGGCCAATTGCAGGGCTTCGTCCTTTGATTCAGCAACAAAATATTCCCCATCGGGGAGGTAATATGCCGGAATGCGCTGGCCCCACCACAATTGCCTGGAAATACACCAATCCCTTACATTCTCCATCCAATGCCTGTAAGTATTTTTAAACTTGGCAGGATGGAATTTTACGGTATCGTTCATGACAACCTCAAGGGCTGGCTTTGCCATGTCTTCCATTTTCAGGAACCATTGCAGCGAAAGCTTTGGCTCTATCACCTCGTCAGTCCTTTCTGAGAAGCCAACTTTGTTCATATAGTCTTCAATCTTAACCATATGCCCTTTAGCTTCAAGGTCTTTGATGATCTCTTTGCGAACAGCGAAGCGATCTTTGCCAATATAAAGCTCTGCCTTCTCGCTTAAGCTGCCATCATCATTAAAAATATCGATGGTTTTAAGTTTGTGGCGGATGCCGATCTCATAATCATTAATATCATGAGCAGGGGTGATCTTCAGACAACCCGTACCAAATTCCATATCCACATATTCATCAAAGATGACGGGAACCAGTCGTTCAACCAATGGCACATAAACATGCTTTCCTTCCAGATGCTTGAAACGCTCATCATTGGGGTTAACACATACCGCAGTATCTCCCAGGATTGTTTCCGGGCGTGTGGTAGCAATGGTTACCCATTCATCTTCTGTCCCATCGATCTTGTACCTGAGGTAATATAGCTTGGAGTTTACTTCCTTGTGGATCACTTCTTCGTCCGACAGGGCAGTAAGGGCTTTGGGATCCCAGTTTACCATGCGTACGCCGCGATAGATCAATCCTTTCTTATAAAGGTCGACAAAGACCTTGATAACAGATTCATACAAAGCTTCATCCATGGTAAATCTTGTACGGTCCCAATCGCATGAAGCACCCAGGCGTTTCAATTGTTCAAGAATAATGCCACCATGTTTTTCACGCCATTCCCAGGCATGTTCCAGAAATTCAGCCCTGCTAAGTGTTGATTTATCAATCCCTTTTTGCTGGAGGAGAGCCACAACCCTTGCCTCCGTTGCGATGGATGCATGATCGGTTCCCGGCAGCCATTCAGTATTGAATCCCTGCATGCGCGCACGTCGAACAAGTACATCCTGCAAAGTATTATTGAGCATATGGCCCATATGAAGCACACCTGTAACGTTGGGTGGCGGGATCACGATGGTAAAAGCTTCTCTCTCGTCGGGCTCCGACTTAAAATAACCTTTATCCATCCAGCATGCGTGCCATTTTTCTTCAACTAGTGCAGGA
>CAZASJ010000066.1:3209-18192 GCA_964487735.1 uncultured Bacteroidales bacterium
AATATAAATCAAAGTATTGAATCTAACAAAATTGCCATATTAACAAAATTAACAAAGGAAAAAAATCAAATGACAACGACAAAAAAGACAACTGTAAATCCAGCATGCGTACCATTTTTCCTCAACCAGTGCAGGATCATATTTACTAGGGATCTCCATCATCATGTATATTTTTTGAAGTGGCAAAATTACTAAAAAATATGCTTGACAATGACTTAGGCTTCTCAAAAACAAAAGGCCCCGGTCAATCCAATGACCGGTGCCTTCAATATGGTAATCTATATGGAGGCGGATAATGTCCGCCGGGGTAGTTAATCTTTTTCGCTGTTTTTGTCGCAATTACTTAGAGAAGAGAAGAATTCCTGAGAAAGAAAGAATGAAAGATCAATATCACCTTTCACATAGGCCATCATCACTTCATCTTTTTCCTTAACCATCAGGATGACCTCATTCAGTTTTCCATCTTCCTTCTGATTCGCATAGAAACCAACATTATCCCCGTCATCTGTTTTCACACTCATCATGGATATATAGGAATCATCCGTCAGGGCAGCCATTGCTTTCGAATAGAATTCATTGCGGGTTTTGGAAGAAGTCTTTTCCGTTTCACAACGAATCACTTGGATGATTTCTATTTGTTCCAAGGCTTGCTTGATGTCATCCCCTTGCAATTTAAGCTCTCCGGTAAATTCGGTAGAACCGGGCAAGATTTCCTTCATCGTGATCCCTTTTTCATAGGCATTCTTTTCGATGAACTTTTCAACCGGTGATTTCTGGGCATAGGCAGTCATTGTAAAAACGACCAGCAGAATAAACGTAAGTGCTTTCATGCTACAGTTTTTTAAAAATTAATCTTCATCTTCATCATGCTCATCGTCATGGTCTATACTTAATTTACTCATTTGCTTAATGCCCATGTTTTGAGATATTTTGGAGATGGTTTCCATATCCATATCACCGAAGATGCTGATAAATCCGGCTTCATCTTTTGATTCGATCAAGACCAGGAACTCCTTAAATATGTCACCTTTCTGGCGTGCAACAAAACGAACTTTTTCATCTTTTTCGTTTACCACCATCAGCTCAGAGAAACCATCCAGGTTGAATGCCGCAAGGTCTTTTTTGAAAGCTTCCAGGTCTTTACTTCCCTTTTCGCCTTCCTCAAACATCAGTATCCTGATGAACTGAAGGTTGGATATGGCTTCTTTCATCTGATTCATTTCTTCGGCATCTTCGCCTTCAAAGTTCATTTGAGCGATCATCCCGAACAACTCTTTTGTAATATGGACAGTCGTAAATCCGTCCTTTCCGCTATATTTTTCATATAGTTTTTCAGTCACGCTTTCCTGGGCCTGTGCAAAGGGGATCAGGAATACGATTACCAATAATGTGATCATTAACTTTTTCATTGTTTTAAGCTATTTTACACCACTTAGGGTGTGGGGTTTGTAATTAGTTTAGTTATCTGATTGAATCTCGAAACCGGCTTTACTTTGTTTACGCCGGCATCGAATTTATTTACTGTTCCCAGGTTATTCATCCCTTGATCAAAGCGGGCCACCTTACCCAATGGATTGGTGCCCATGTTAAACTTATCAGAGACATAATAAAGGATTCTGCTTGCCTCGTTGAATGCGATTTCAGCATCATGCTCATTATATCTGCTGCTGCTGGTGAACGGATCAAATCTTACAAAAACGGTAATCAGTAAAAGAATGGTAGCAGCTACGGCGCTGATATAATAAATGTATGCCCTGCGGGATGCTTTGCTGCTTTTCTTTTGTTTTTCTATTTCAGTAAAAAGACGGGCATCAAAATCCGGGGGCAATTCTATATTGCTTTCTTCTTCGAAAAGCATAAACTGCTCCCTAAGATCCTTCAGGTGAGCAGGAAGATCTTCTTGGAGAAAAAATTCCCTGAGCATCCGCTCTTCAGCCAGGGAAGTTTCACCCTCGAAGTACTTCGCGAGTATTTTTTCAATTTTGTGAGAATTCATATTTATTAATTTTGATCAGGGTATCTCTAACTTTTTTTCTAGCTCTTGACAGCATGACCCTGATATTATTCATGCTCAGTCCTGTAATTTCAGCAATTTCATCGAAATCACATTCTTCAACATCTCGCAGTTGGATCACCATCCGTTGCTGCTTAGGCAGAGAGGCCATAACCATCTTTACCAACCTGATGGTATCCGCAGTTTCAGTATTTGTATATGGTGTCCGGTGGTCCGTCATTTCTCTTGATTCATCAAATGTTTCTTTCCTTGAAGCAGGCGATTTTAACTTATCAAGGCTTAAGTTTTTTGTTATGGTCATCGCAAAAGCCTCAATGTTTCTGTACTCATCCAGTTTATCACGCTTCGACCACAAACGAAGAAAAACTTCCTGCACGATATCCTGTGCATCTTCAGCATCACCCAACAGTCGCAATGCAAATCGGTAAAGTTTATTCTTTATCGGCAGCACTTCAGATTTAAATTCTTCGCTGGTCATATCAATAGTAAGACGATGGGGGAGTAAATTTATTACACTTCATTGCTGAAATGAAGATTCAGCTGTTTATTTATGTTGTTGATAACCGGTATCAAGCTCCTTGTTAGTGGTTGCTGGTTACTGTGTACAGCTTTATTGGTTGCCTGAAGTCTGACACCTAAAATTCCACTTGTACACCTCATAATTTTAATTATTTTTGTAAGCTATACTATAAGAACAAATGTAGAAATTAATATATTATTTTAACAACCAAAAACTTAAATTTATGTTAAAAGGACATCCGAAAGGACTTTTAGTCGCCTTCTTCGCCAATATGGGAGAAAGGTTTGGGTTTTACACCATGATGGCCTGTCTTGTATTTTACCTGCAAGCTAAATTCGACATGTCTGCCTCCAGTGCTGGTGAGGTTTACAGTTGGTTTTACTTCGGTATTTACGGTGCAGCACTGATTGGTGGTTTGATTGCCGATGGCACAAGAAATTATAAAGGGACCATTCTCTTTGGTATCCTTACCATGCTTGGCGGCTACATGATTATGTCTTATCCAATTCAAGGCAGTTCAGCGCTGATCATAACCATTGCAGGTTTGTCAGTCATTGCCCTTGGAAACGGACTTTTCAAAGGAAACCTTCAAGCCATTGTTGGGCAGATGTATGATGATCCTAAATATGAAAAACTAAGGGATTCAGCCTTTAGTGTATTCTATATGGGTATCAATATGGGTGCACTTGTTGCGCCATTTGCTGCGAATGGGATCCGTAACTGGTATCTCAGGTCACAGGGCCTCTTTTACAATGCCGACCTTCAATCGTATGCCGCCAAATTTAATATTGGTGAACTCCCAATCATTCACACGCTTGATTATACCGGGGCTGAAACAATTGCTCCCGCAGGCCAGGATTTAGCAGGCTTTGCAAAACTCTCATCAGAAATGATGGGTACAGAATTTACAAGTTTAACAGTGTTTGTTAAGGATTACCTTGAGTCATTTGCAACCGGATATAACTATGCTTTTGGTATTGCAGCCGGATCAATGATCATCAGTCTGGTGATCTTTACTATCTTCAAACGCATGCTTCCGGATAAGAAAAAAGAAGCTGTTGCTGAAGAAGCAGGTACGGGCAAAATAGGATCTGCAGTAAAGGTTGGTGCAGGAAACTTGCTCAAGGTGATCGTTTCACTTGGCATGATGGCCGCAACAGCAATTCTGTTCTACTTCCTGTTTGATAAATTCTCTCTTGGAATGGCAATAGGGCTATTCTTTGCATTTGTTTCATGGATCTATATGAGCTCTACCAAGGAAGAGCGGCCTCGTTTGAACGCTCTGTTATTGGTGTTCATGGTGGTGATATTCTTTTGGATGTCATTCCATCAGAATGGTCTGACACTCTCCATGTTTGCACGTGACTACACCATGGACAAAGTCCCTCCAATAACCAATATGCTGTTTACGCTTCCTTCATTGTTATGCCTCTTTGCCTTTATCCTGGGAATGGTTCAGGTAGTTAAGAAAAATAATAAGATACGTAACAAGTTTATCGGCCTTGGAGCTATGGCCGTTGGTGGTGGACTCGGATATTATATTTATTCAGGCTTCGTTCCTGAAAACAAAATTGAACCCGAGATATTCCAATCATTCAACCCGATATTCATCGTATTCCTTACCCCGGTAATCCTATTCCTGTTTGCATGGCTGCGGAAAAGGAATATCGAGCCCTCAACACCTAGAAAGATCGGTATAGGGATGATCCTTGCAGGACTTGGATTTGTGGTGATGATTGCTGGTTCTATGGGACTGGATTCTCCGAACACCCTTGCAGGAACACCTTCTCCTGACAGGATATCGGTATACTGGCTTATCAACACCTATCTTGTTTTAACCATTGCTGAGCTTTTCCTCAGCCCAATGGGTATTTCATTTGTTTCAAAAGTTTCTCCTTCCAGATTCCAGGGCCTTATGCAGGGAGGCTGGCTGCTGGCAACAGCGGTTGGAAACAAGCTCCTCTTTGTGGGAAGTACATTGTGGGAAAAGATCGACCTGTGGCAACTATGGGCCATCTTTGTACTCTGCTGCCTGATTTCTGCGGCATTTGTATTTGCGATCATGAAACGCCTCGAAAGAGCTACAAAATAATTGAAATATAAAAAATAGAATAGCTATGAAAAAGATAATATCAATCATAACCATCATACTCCTGGCCCTGACCATTGTGTCGTGTAGCGAAAAGGAGAAAGTTGATACCAAAGACGCTCCGGTAGAAGTCTATATGGCCGTCGAAAAGGCATACACTCTCAGTCAGGAACTCACATGGTTGCAACTTGAAGCCGGTGCAGACAAAACACTGGATGCATCAGAGATCAATGCCATCGGCAAAATGTATGGGAAACTGGCCATCATCAATAATATTAATATTGAAAAATATGCCACAGACAAATACTTTATTGCGCTGCGTAAAGAATACAAAGACAAATACGATGTACTTGCAGACACTGTTGTCTTCCTGAAAGATTGTGAAGGCTATGACCAACTGGGTCTTGCCATTCAGAAAATCTCACTGGAGGTAAGGGATGTAACCGTCCTTCCTGTTGAAGTTGTTGAACTTCCTGATACCATGCCTGCAGAAATTCCTGAAGGTACAGATCCGGAATAGTATTCATCCATCACATATCAAAGCAGGGCCGGTGGTCCTGCTTTTTTTTTAGCTTTGCTAAAAAAAAGATTGGGCGATTGTTAATTGTCAATTGGGCGATATTTAATAGAATTTACGGTTTAAAGATTTATAATTTATGAGATAATAAATTGATTTAATCTGTATTCGACCTCAAATCCAAAATTACAATATCAGATCTCAAATCGAAAATCGCCTGATCGGCAATCGTCTAATCATATGCATCACCAGGAGCATAAACGACGCTTCAACGCATATTCCCCCTCCATTCCCGAAGGGAGGGGGTTAGGGGGTGGGTAAATAATTTATCATTCACAATTCATTGTTTATAGATTTTGCTAATGTACAACTGGAACCACCATCGCCGCTTCAATGCCTACTCCAATTACTTTAAAAAAGTTTTTGGGGAACGTGTACAAAAGCTGAGCATTGATGCAGGATTCACCTGCCCTAACCGCGATGGCAGCAAAGGCCGGGGCGGATGTACCTATTGCAACAATGATGCTTTTAATCCCTCCTACTGTGATCCTTCAAAAGCAGTAGAGCAACAGATCAGGGAAGGCATGGAATTTCACGCCTGGAGATATAAAAAGCCTGGAAAATTCCTGGCCTATTTTCAGCCTTATTCCAATACATATGCCTCATTGGAAGAATTGAAAAAGATCTATGATCAGGCGCTCCTATTTCCGGAGATTGCCGGCCTTGTGATCGGGACCCGCCCCGACTGCATTGATGATGAAAAGCTGGAATACTTCAGTCATCTTGCCAAAACACATTATGTCATCATTGAATATGGTATTGAATCATGCTACAATAAGACCCTTGACAGGATCCACCGGGGACATACATTTGAAGAAAGTATGGCAGCCATTGCAAAAACAGCTGCAGCAGGACTTAAAACAGGTGCACACCTGATTTTTGGTCTCCCGGGAGAGAGCAAGGATCAAATGATGGCCCAGGCTTCCATCCTTTCTGAACTTCCGCTAAGCAATATCAAGTTTCATCAATTGCAGATCATCAAAGGAACGAAAATGGAAAAAGATTACAAACTTAATCCCGGTGATTATACCTTTTTTGAGTTGGAAGAATACATCTCCTTCATTGTTGATTTCATTGAGCAATTAAATCCTGAATTTATCATAGAGCGCTTTGCAGGTGAAGTGCCCCCAAGATTCCAGGCCGGCCCCGGATGGGGAATGGTCCGGAATGAAAAGATCGTGGAAATGGTAGAGGCGGAACTGGAGCGGCGAGATTCTTTTCAGGGTAAGAAATTCATTACGAACAATTGCTGACATTCACTTCAGCCTTCAGATTCACTAGTGTCCGGTAAAAAATCGAATATACCTTTTTTTAATAGCTTACTGCCAAATTGAATGGGCCCTTCGGCTTCGCTCAGGATGACAATAAATTCTGGCTCAAAAGAAGGAAGGGCGCGGCGCTCCAATGACTAATATTGACTCTGCGCCGCGCCCTTCTTATTTATGATTAATGCCGTGTCATCCCGTGCAGTCGAGGGACCTTCACTTTTTCTGGACCTAAGCCCTGACCCAACAACATCTGTGATAAACTAACAATGCCACGCCTTTTGAAGGCTTATAAAAATATTTACCAGAAACCCATACTTCAAAGTTCAGATTTCAAAGTTCAGATTTCACTTCTTCCGCCCCGCTTTCCGAAGTGCATCATCAATGATCCACTCCAGTTGGCCATTGGTGCTTCGAAACTCATCCGCAGCCCATTTCTCAACCTTTTCGAGCGTTTCGGGGTTCAGCCTTAATACAAATGGTTTCTTTTTGATCATACTATTGGTGCAATGTACCGGTATTTACAACAGGCGTGGCATCCTTATCTGAACAAAGGACAACCATCAGATTGCTTACCATGGCTGCTTTCTTCTCTTCATCCATATTAATGATTTCTTTTTTGCTCAATTCTTCAAGCGCCATTTCAACCATGCTAACTGCACCTTCTACGATCTTGATCCTGGCAGCTACAATGGCTGTAGCCTGCTGACGACGCAACATAGCGCTTGCAATCTCCTGCGCATAAGCCAGGTAGGCAATACGTGCTTCAATTACATGAATTCCTGCTATTCCCAAACGTTCACGAATTTCTTCCTCCAGCATATGGTTCACCTCTTCTCCCCCTGAACGCAGTGTGATATCAGCCATTTCATCATCAAAATTATCGTAAGGATAATGACCGGCCAATTTACGTATGGCCGCTTCAGTCTGTATATCCACAAAGTGCACATAATCATCTACTTCGAAAGCCGCATTAAAGGTATTCTCAACTCGCCATACCAGCACAATCCCGATCATTATGGGATTCCCAACCTTATCATTTACTTTAATTGGAGTGCTATCCAGGTTGCGCGCACGCAGTGATATCTTTTTCCTGGTAAAAAAAGGATTGACCCATGAAAAACCGTTCTTCTTTACAGTGCCTTTGTAAGCCCCGAAAAGAACCATTACCATAGACTCATTTGGATTGACAACCATCAATCCGGCCATGCCGAACAATCCAAGACCACCCATAATGGCCCACCAGAATTGCTCAAAGGCAATCATCATATAAATAGGAAACCCGATCATTCCCAGCAATACAATAAGGGCTATGTAGCCGTTCATCGGTGAAAAATTTTTCTCTTTCATTTTGGAGTAGATTTATTTTAATACTTATTTGATATTATTTTGATATCACAAATGTATGGCAAAAAAAATGCGATGTCAAGAAAAATCGACTTTTTTTTATTTGTATTGTTAAAGATGGGGGCAGGGGGCAGGGTGCAGGGTGCAGGGGGCAGGGTGCAGGGTGCAGGGGGCAGGGTGCAGGGGTAGTTGATAAAAAACCTATAATAAAAGTGCGACATTTAGATAAAAATGGTACTAATAAGTATAGACTGATTAGTATGGGGAATTTTGACAAAATGGAAGTCTGGATTGAATCAAAAGACTTAGCCATAATAATATATCACCTGACAAAAGGAGGGAAATTTACATATGACCTGTCGTTTAGGGATCAACTAAGACGGTCAGCCATCAGTGTTCCATCGAATCTTGCAGAAGGAGAAGAATCTATTTTCGATAGAGTAAGCATTAGGTTTTTTAGTATTGCAAGTGCATCATTGGCGGAGTTACGAACTCAATTTGAAATCGCTCATGAGGTTGGCTATATTTCAGATGTAGAATATCATGAAACAATAAAGACTATGCTAAGGCTGGCAAGAAGAATTAACAAACTCATCCAATACAGACAAAAGCATATAAGATAGTTCTCCCCCCCATGCACCTTGCACCTTGCCCCCTGCGCCAAATAATAGCTATCAATCTGGTACAAGCTTTAATTAACTACATTTGCAGCATGATCAAATACGCCCACATCTTCTTCGACCTTGACCGCACCATTTGGGACTTTGACGCCAGTGCCAATGATACATTTTCAAATATGTACACCAAATATGGCCTGGAAGAGAAAGGTGTCCCGGGTTTAGCCGCATTCAGGGAGCGTTATGAAATCCATAATGACATGTTGTGGAGCTGGTACCGCAAAGGAGAGATCCTGAAGGAAATCCTTAACATTAAACGCTTTGAAATGACACTGGCAGATTTTGGGATTGAAGATGCATCTATTTCTGTCGGGATGTCGGAAGATTATATAAAAGTCAATCCTGACAAGCCTTTTCTTTTTCCCGGTGCCATTGAATCGCTTGAATATCTGTCAGCGACATACCCGCTACACCTTATCACAAACGGATTCCAGGAAGTACAGGAACAAAAATTCTATATTGCCAAACTATATAAGTATTTTAAAACAGTCACAACATCAGAAGAAGCAGGGATCAAAAAACCTGAGGCCGGCATCTTTCATTTCGCATTAAACAAGGCAGGCTGTACTGCTGAAGAAAGCATCTATATCGGGGATGATGCTGAGATTGATATTGTGGGAGCACAAAATGTTGGCATGGACCAGGTTTTCTTCAATCCTGAAGGAGTATCACATGACATTACGCCCACTTTTGAAATAAAATGCCTGAAAGAATTAAAGGAGATTTTTTAATCCTTATGGCAGCCTGGCAATCAGCGTTTGGGACCCGATCGTTTTATCCCCTCTGTTCACCTTTACGTCTGCATCCAGGGGCAACAACAAGTCAATCCTCGATCCGAATTTGATCATGCCCATCACTTCACCAAGTTTCAAGGATCCGCCTTTCTTTGGTTTACATATGATCCGTCGTGCAACGGCGCCGGCAATCTGACGAAACATCACTTCCCTTCCTTTCGAATCCCTGACCACCAAAGTGCTGTGTTCATTCACAAGCGATGATTTCGGGTTGAATGCCACCATATGTTTGCCTTGGTGGTGTTCACGGTATTTGACTTCGCCTTCAAACGGGCTCCAGTTGACGTGCACATTTAAAACCGACATAAAGACGGAAACCTGTATGCGCTCATCATTGAAATATTCATCAACATGTACTTTTTCAATGGCAACCACTTTGCCATCAGCTACGCTGTAAACTGCATCTTTATCCAATGGTGATGTTCTGGAAGGAAAACGAAAAAACCTGACAACCAGGAACATGAATACAAATCCGAGGACATATAAAACATAATGCACAACTCCCTGAACAGGGAAGATCCAATTGAAAATAAATAGGATCAACAAAACTCCGCTGAGAAGAATTAATATGGGGCCTATACCGGCAGTGTGAATTTTCATGAGCTGCACAAAAGTACAAAAACTAAAACAAGGGGCGAAACAAATAGCATGCTATCGAAGCGATCGAGCACTCCTCCATGCCCCGGCAGCAATATTCCGGAGTCCTTCACCCCTGCCCTTCTTTTTAATAAAGACTCGGCCAGATCGCCAATGGTTCCAAAAAAAGTGATGATCACTGCGATCATGAACCATTTCCAGGTATCCAGATCAGGAGAGAAAATGGAGATAACATATGCCGCTATAAGGGCGAATCCAAAACCGCCTATGCTTCCCTCCCATGATTTTTTCGGGGATATGGATTTATAGAGCGGGTGCTTACCAAACATACTTCCCGTGAGGTAAGCAAAGGTATCATGAGTCCAGAGGATCACAAATACACCCAACAGCAGCCATGGCGTATGGTAAGCCGGGATATTCATTGGATTCAGGAATATGTTCAGCATGGCTAGCGGGATGATCACGTAAACAATCCCTGTTGCATCGGCAACAATAGTTTGAAGTGCTTTTGCAGGTGTCAACAAAATATGATAGCAACTAAGCAAAACAAGCAGTGCCGGCACCAGCCAAAGGTAGGCAGCCGGTAAAATGGTCAAGGCAAACAGGGAGAACAAAGCATAAACAATGGCTCCGATTATGAGGCCAATGAATGCATTCTTAATATGCAGGCCGGGAAATAAGAGTCGTTGATATTCATACAGGCCTGCTATCGCCATTATAAAAAAAAGAATTGCAAAGGCATAAGGAGAGAAGATCGCGCTTGCAAGGATGGAGGCCACAAAGAGTGCCCCGGTAATTGTTCGTATGATAAGGTTTTTCAAAGCTGATTTTTATCTTTTAAACCTGGTCATCCACCATAAAAACATATAAGTCTTTAGGGCCATGCGCTCCCATAACCAGTGTTTTCTCAATGTCGGCTGTCCTGCTGGGACCGGTGATTACTGATATCATGGAAGGCAGGTATTTGCCATATTTTACTTTCATGCCATTCAGGGCATCTTTAAGGTCAGGGACAAGCTGTGATGCCTTTGCATACACAATATGGGTTTCTGGAGCAACATTCATTCTCCGGCCTGAGGCATGCGCAGATGAAACCATTATGCTTCCCAATCTGGCGATAAGATATTCACACGCTGTGAGCCCGGCTTGCATCTCCATCATGCCGTCATCCTTATCCGAAACCTGAATGCCTGCATTGCGCAGTATACCGCTTAGTTTCTCATCAAAACATGTAATGGATGTCCATCCCTTGTCCAGGACAACGGACTTCAATATCGTTGTAAACTCTTCATCATCACTGCAATATGCAAATTTCCCATCCACATTGATCAGAGCTTCTGCAAAAGCAATCTCCGGGCTATCATCAACAGCCCTGAATACTGATGAATCAAAGTCGACATCCTTATAAGGATTCTCGATCTTTGAAATCAGTGCATTTCTGACACTTTTGAGTACTTTTTCCCGTGAGGTGGTATCGTCCATGATGAAATATTAGGTCTCTATATCTGTTGGCGTAATTGGATCCGGATCATCAGATACATCTTCTGCTATTTCCTTGGTGGCTGCTGGTTTCTTCTTAATGGGTTTTTGTTTTTCACCATTACCATTTTCGCCAATTCTCTTCTCTTCGTCCCATTTCCTTTTACCAAAAACTTCTTCAAGATCTTCGCTGAATATCACCTCCTTTTCAAGCAGTCTGGCAGCCAGTTTTTCAAGTTTATCGCGATTCTTTTCCAATAGACTTACTGCACGTTTATACGCTTTTTCCACCAGTAGCTTAATTTCCTTATCGATGAGTTCGGCCGTTTTTTCGCTATAGGGTTTATGGAACGAATATTCTTGCTGTCCGGTAGAATCATAATAGCTGATATTCCCGATTTTATCGTTTAAGCCGAAAAATGCCACCATGTTAAAGGCTTGTTTGGTTACCCTTTCAAGGTCGTTGAGTGCACCAGTAGATACTTTTCCGAATATCACTTGTTCAGAAGCCCTTCCACCCAGGGTAGCCGTCATCTCATCAAACATCTGGTCCATGGTAGTGATCTGCCTTTCTTCGGGCAGATACCAGGCAGCACCCAGTGCTTTACCTCTAGGAACAATGGTGACCTTCACAAGTGGATGTGCATGTTCGAGCAACCAGCTGATAGAAGCATGGCCTGCTTCATGAAATGCAATCACTTTTTTCTCCCTTGCGGTGATGATTTTATTTCTTTTTTCCAATCCACCGATGATACGGTCGATGGCATCCATGAAGTCTTGTTTTTTCACACTTTTATGGCCTTTCCGTGCAGCGATCAAAGCAGCTTCATTGCAAACATTCGCAATATCGGCACCCGAGAATCCAGGGGTTTGTTTCGCAAGAAAGTCGATGGCCAGACTCCCATCGGTTTTAAGTGGCCTCGTATGCACGCCGAAAATCGCCTTCCGTTCTTCAAGGTCAGGTAATTCAACATGGATCTGCCTGTCGAAACGTCCGGCACGCATCAGGGCACGGTCAAGAATATCGGCACGGTTTGTTGCGGCCAGTATGATCACGCCAGTATTGGATGAAAAACCATCCATTTCTGTAAGCAGCTGATTAAGTGTATTTTCTCTTTCATCATTTGCGCCTGTCATGGCATTTTTCCCCCTGGCACGGCCGATGGCATCAATTTCATCAATAAAAATGATACAGGGGGCTTTTTCTTTGGCTTGTTTAAAAAGGTCGCGTACCCTTGAGGCACCCACTCCCACAAACATTTCCACGAAGTCGGAGCCCGAGATACTGAAGAAAGGCACCTTTGCTTCTCCGGCAACAGCTTTGGCGAGCAAGGTTTTTCCGGTTCCCGGAGGCCCTACGAGCAAAGCTCCTTTGGGTATTTTCCCTCCCAAAACGGTATATTTTTGCGGACTCTTGAGAAAATCAACAATTTCTTTGATCTCCACTTTGGCCTCTTCAAGGCCGGCCACATCCTTAAAATTTATGCTTACACTGGTACTTTTATCAAAGAGCTGTGCTTTTGATTTTCCGATATTGAAAATCTGTCCGCCACCGCCACCTGCACCACGGCCCATCATCCTCATGATCACGATCCATATCACCACAATGATGATAATTGGCAGTAACCAGCTAAGGCTATCCGTCCAGCTTGTGCGTGTATCAAATTCAGGGTAAATAGGTTCAGCCGTCCCTTCCTGGGCTTCAGACAGTTTTTCCTCAAAGCTCTCAGCAGAGCTGACATTCATATAGTACTGGGCTCCGCCGGAGTTCATGCCTGAAGGTTTCACATCTTCATATTTGGCATCATTTTCCAGTTTCTCAGCCTTTATATATATTTCCGCCTTGTCTTTATTAATAACCAGGATCTTATCAACATCCCCTCTCGCCAGCATTTCTTTCAGCTGAGGCCAGTCTGTTTTCTTACTGCCATCATCCATTCCCATGAAGTAAACGATGAAAATGATAAAGAACATAGCAGCATATATCCAATAAAAATTGAATTTGCCCTTTTTATTCAGTTTTGGGAGGCCTCCCGGTTTTTTACCTTTATCCGTATTTTTTTTGTCTGCCATTCTGTCGCTAAAAAAATAATTGTGTCATTTACTTGCTAATTTCGTAACCTGCATATCTCCCCATAATCCTTCCAGATTGTAGAATTTACGGGTATTTTCCTGAAAGATGTGCACCACCACGTCAGCATAGTCCAGCAAAATCCATTCCGCATTTTCATGCCCTTCTTTATTCCAGGGCTTTGATTTGATTTCTGCATTCACTTTATCGATCACACCCTCCGCGAGTGTATTCACATGAACATTGCTGCTTCCATGACAAATAACAAAATAACGGGCAACGGTGTTCGGTGCTTTGCTGAAATTAATGGACAGGATATCCAATCCCTTTTTATCATCCAGTGCATTTATCACCAGGTCAACAAGCTGCTTTGAAGCTATTTCCTTATCATTGGTCATGTAATTCTATTTGCTACAAATGTAGTGAAAAATGTTGGGTGTGGAGTTAAATGGTTTCATGGTTTCATGGTTTTATGGTTTCATGGTTATATGATTATTTTATAAATCATTTGATCATTGGCCCAGGAACCCTGCACACCATCAATCATAATTTATCATTCATAATTCATAATCAATTATCCTACCTTTGCAGACGAATATGTCCCTTAAAAATTGCAATATCATCCAATTAGAGGAGGTTTCCTCTACAAATACCTATGCCGCGAAGCTGTTGAAAGAAGGCCGGCCGGATGAAGGAAGCATGATTTCTGCGGGGTACCAGACATCCGGCAAAGGACAGGGCACCAACAGCTGGGAAAGCGAAGCAGATAAAAACATCCTGGCAAGCATCATCTTTTACCCTGATTTTCTGCCTGTTTCGGAGCAATTTAGCTTAAGCATGACTGTAGCCCTGGGCATAATCGATTTCCTGGGTAATTTTCTTCCCCGGGAAGAACTATTCATCAAATGGCCAAACGACATTTATTTTGGAAATAAAAAAATAGGTGGGATATTGATCAACATTGAGGTAATGGGCGATCGCTTTGAATATGTTATTGCCGGTATCGGAATAAACATTAACCAGACTAGTTTCAGCAGCCAAATTCCGAATCCCGTTTCTCTGTCTAACATCAGCGGAGAGAATTATTCTTTGCAGGATATGACAAGCAGCCTTCATAACCACCTGACAGACAGATACAATCATTTGAAGCAAATTTCCTACGCTCAGTTACGGCTTGAATATCATCAAAACTTACTGGGAATGGGAGAATGGCGGGATTTCAATTACCAGAACAAACAGATCGAAGGAAAGATCAAGGGGATTAATGAATTCGGGCATCTTATCCTCGATACTGAATCAGGGCTTATTGAGTGTGATTTAAAAGAGGTGGAGTACTTATTCTGATCAAGGCAGATTGCAAGGAAAACCTTTACTGAGTGCCGAATTCAGACTTTGTTCACCGAAGCTTTTCATCCTTCGCCATGGCTTCGGATGATGAAATGCGAAGGTGAAGTACCTGGTTAATTATGAATTATGGATTATGAATTATGGATTATGAATTATCCTCTTTCGTTAAAAGGACAGACGAGACATTGGATTGCAAATTATGGATT
>CAZASJ010000067.1:0-17865 GCA_964487735.1 uncultured Bacteroidales bacterium
GCTTTGAATTTAGAACTTAACTGGAAGCAGCATCGGTACTTCCTTTTTATAAGCTGCATACTCCGGCCTTCTGGCCATCTCCCTTTTCTCCAGCATAGGAATGCTGATCCCCAGAAACATGATGCTTACCATGAGTGGACCCACGATCATCCACCATTGGTCATAACCAGCTGATAAAGAAAAGAAGAACAAACCCCACCAGCTAAGGATCTCTCCCAGGTAGTTTGGATGGCGACTGTATTTCCATAATCCCGACTTCATAAGCTTGCCCTTGTTTTCGGGTTTCATCCTGAACTTTTTCATCTGATCATCAGCAACATAAGCCAGTCCTATAGCCAAAATCATTGTCAGCAAGCCAATAATAAACCAGGTATTTATACCTACTCCCGGGCCATGATAAATTTGCAACAATGACATACAGGCAAGAAAGACCATAATGGTAGGGAAAAGATGGATCCCCAGGAAGCTGATCGGCCAGTAAAGTTTCGGAAAAGCCTTCCTGAAATCCCGGTAACGCCAATCCTCATGCTTCATCCCCGGCCATCCCCTGTAAAAATTCAGTGTAAGCCTTAATCCATAGAGGAATACCATTAAAAGAACGATCATTCCGGCAGCACTCAGGTCCTGCAGAGGCCAGGCAAAAAATACGGCAATCACAAAGGGCTGAACACTCCAATAAGGATCATACATCGATGAATTATTGAAAATCATGGAAAAGATAAATACCACCACAGTACCGATCACATCCGCTATCAGTATCTTCCATAAAATATGCAGATCCGGTATGTATTGCCAGCTCATGATCACTATGCAAATGGCCAATACATAAATCAATAAATTCGCAAGAATGCTCGTCGTTCTGTTCATAATGCTTCTGATATTTGACCCAAATGGGGTCGTTCAAATTATTCTTCCTATACTATTAAATATCCTCGTTCCTGAGCTTGTTGAAGGATCCCCCGTACCTCGTCCCCCGTACCTCGTACCTCGCACCCATCCGGGTACCCGGTATCCGGGACCTGAAACCCATCAGTCGTACAGACTGATAAACTCATAGCCATTCCCCGACCAGTCCAAAAACTTTTTCATATCCTCCACGCTGATCACCAGACTGGCTGTATTTAGATTGGGATGAAAACTCACCTTTTCTTCCTTCAGGAGGTTCTCATCAATGAAAAGATAAACATGATCTTCAGTATCATTGATCAAACCAAACAAGGAAACAGAACCGCCTTCGAGCCCCAGGTGTTTCATGAGTCTTTTGGGGGATGCAAAGCTCAATTTCCCCTGTTTAAGCCTTTGTTCAAGATCGCGAATATCCAATTGATACCGATGATCGCTGATCACCAGGTAATGCCTGTTGCCTTTATGATTGCGAAAGAAGATGTTTTTACAATGGGCGGAGTCAATATCCTTCCAGTATTTCAAGGCTTCTTCCACAGTTGGACCGGGAGGATGCTCATGGTATTCGTAGCTGATCTTTAAGTCGTCGAGGGCCTTATAAAGCCTGGGGTCGCCGTTCATTCCTGAAATTTTTGGCAAATATATGAATTCCATAACTTTGCAAACGCATTCAAACTTTAAAAAATCCATATGTTCCCTAAGCCCGAAATAAGATCATTGCTTAAAACACCTGTCCTTGTGCTGGATGGTGCCATGGAACCATGATACATTGCTACAGCTTAAAGGAATAGGATTTACATGGCAACATTGTAGATACCTCAGACCCTCCCAGGCACTTTGATGCATATTTATAAGTGTTGGATAGAAGGTAAAAATGAATATGGAAAAGGAGATTGATCAATGCAAAAACAATAAAGCCGTCCGGCAGGTTGGGGTTGAGTAAGCATTCATGCAATCCAAAGAGCTTATGGTAAAAGGGGCACCTGTGATGCATTATTTTACCATGGGCAAATCGGATAATATCCGTGAGATTTCGAAAGCGGTATTTTAGGTGTCTCAGCAGTTCCTCCATCCTTCCTTCATATTGATACTCTTGATATATACTCATTATCAAAATATTTTTTAACTTAGTGGTGTCAAGACACCCAAACCACTAAAGATTAAGATTATGAGAAAAAATTTACTCTTATTTCTGTTCATCACATGTGCCATGGTATTCATGGCTCCCACCTGTGATAAAGAAGAAATACGTCAGGATGATAGTCGATGTGCTGAAACCGAAACAACTGTGATTTCCGTATCATTTGTGTTTTCAGCCTATATTTACTACAAGGATGAAGTGCCTTATGAAGGGGATGTTCACTTCAAGGTTAAAAAGCAATATTGTGATAACACAATTTCCGGTGAATATTACCTGGATCATATCCCATCCACTGCCAATGGGGGCTGGTTCTCAGGAATGATATACACCTATTCTTATGGGAACACCGAAGACAGGGTTCAGGCTACATTTACGTTTACTTCAGATTCAAAAGAATACTACGAAAGTGTAAATGATCTGTATTACTGGTTTGTAAGTCAATACTCTGAACCTATTGAGCATACTTTCTACATTCACCTTCCCTGGAATTCTCCGGGAGGAAAGAAATAAAATTCCTTACGATTGACAGCATGAGGCATTGATCTATTTTACCTTATAAAATTCCAATTCATCAAAATAGAAATCGGGCTTACTTTCCGTCTTTGTGCTTAATATTTTATAAGCTTTTTTGTTTGAATTCCTGTTTCTGTAATCACAGAAATAATATAAAGCCCCGGCTCTAAGCCTGAAACATTGATTTCACTGCTTTCTCCACTTATTTGACCATTCATCACTGTGTTCCCGAGACTACTGACAATGCGAAAATCAGCTTCCTTTATATCCCTTATTTGAATGTAGATTCTTTCCCTGGCGGGATTGGGGAAAATCTTGATTGAAGATTGCTGAGTTGGAAACGCACTAACCTCCAGTTCTTCATTTGGAGTGATGACTTCCCCGTTGCTGACACGTTGCCTAAGCTCGTCGATATAAGATATGAGTAAATTACGAGAAGAATCTGCACCATGATAGCTATTTGCATATATATAGGCCACTTCAACTTCCTGCACCTGGCCTGGATGGAAAGTGAAAGGCCCGCAGGAGCCCATTCCACGCTTGTCATTGGGATTATTGCCAGTAGTTTCTTCCGTCCACCATAAACCATTCTGATTGTATCCTCCAATAGGTAATTCACATTCTGTGCCCCAGTTCAATGGGTCAGAATCACCGGGGAACATGAAACGGCTTTGCGACCATTGCTCCCATTGTGGATGGTAGCCATTCCCTCCAAATACCACAGGAATATTATCTCTCCAATATCCTGTTAAATAATTATAATATTCATCCGCAATCATCGGATCCCCTTGAGGACCTGAAGTATTGTAAAAATAAGTGAATCTTGTAAGTCCAAAGCGCTCATCATCAATGGTGCCATTCCCAAAATTATTTCCGGTAACACTGAAGTCACAGCCTCCATCGGGATTGTCTTCTTCATCAGGATCCATGAATGGCCCGGCCAATATGGTCACAGATTGCGCAGGGGCGTTGGGTCCGTAGGTACCGGGTTCGCCATCACCATCCATATCTTCGGCATTGTATACATAAAAAGAACTTCCCTTAACATAGCTTGCAATGTAGTCATCCCATGCATATCCAAGGTCCATGTCGGCAAAAATCCCGAAATAGAAATCATGATAAGTATTTTCCGACCTGTTGATGAGGTCATAATGGACGAGGATGGTGTTGTTCAATATTGAATCCTCCGGTGTATCATAAGCGTAGCCCATACCATGGATTTCCAACACAATGCGTTCCCCTGCTGTTTCGGTATGTTCAAAATCATCGTTATAAATGAAGTACACACACTGATCACCTCTTATCAGCGGATAGTCGCCCTGCATCGGGTCATAATATCCATTGCCGTCAGTATCGAAATATGGCCCTAACTGCTCCGCCTGTCCGTTGGCAACATTCCCGTTTCCTGGCCATTCTGCTATATTCCTGATTGGTTCATAGCCCTCTTTCCACCAGTTGTTTCTGTGATATTCCACCTCTTCCTTGTAGAGCATCCACAAGCCATACCAATTATACTTGAATGCCGAGTCGTATTCATTAGATACCGGTCCCGGCTGGAAGTCAGTCCCCCTTTGTTTAAAGCGTTCTCCCGCAAGATGCAGACTGTCATTTTCATCCAATCCTCCCAACCAGAGACTATGTGTGAAGAAAGTGTGTCTCCCAGAGTATTTTGGCACCTCAAAATGGCAATCGAAACCAGCTATGCCCTGACCCAATATTTCATCTCCAGAACTGAACTGAAACCCACTTGAATGAAAACCGGCGTTGATATTATTGATAGTCAATGAATCGTAAGCATTATTAACTTCCAGTTCTATATATACGATCCCACTGGCGTAGTAAAAAGGGAAATAATCATTTCTAAGTGCATAACCCAAACTGTCAATTCCGGAACTGTTCATGTATGGAGTATAAACCAGTTTATTGTCTTCAAGAGTGGCTTTACCTTTCAAGGCGAAAGGTTGGAATGTCGTTATTGTGTAATCTCCCGTATCCGGCATTATGTCATTTTCCAACACATCAATTGTAACAGGAACTCCCCCTTTGGTCTTTGCAAAATCCTTTATGGTAAGTGGAAATAAGGGATTATATTCTATGTCGAAAAATACTGTGGTCCAATCAGAGTAGTAATTGGGGTCATTCTCCTGCCTCACCCTATATTGCATCGAATCTCTACCAATCGTATAGGCGTTGCTCGTATAAATAATCTTGTCTTCTTCAATGATGGCCGAACTCGCCCATGAAGGTGTGATTACATCCATTATTTCAATAGCATCACCATTAGGATCATAGTCGTTTGCCATAACATCAACAGTGATTGGTGTAAATGACATTCCGCTGCCATAATCCGGCACCCCAACCGGACAGTCTGGGTTTTTGTTTACATAAAGGTGAACGGTATCCTTTTCGCTGTATAACCAGGGCTTGTTAACATAACGAATGGAATACAAGAAGAAATCATCACCATGGAATGAAGTATCAGGCGTATAATTTATTAAAGTTCCATTATTGCTTATTGTGCCATGATTATTGGATGAAAAATCAAGAAACTCTATAGGTTCATTGAGTGGGTTGATGTCATTTGAAGTCACATCCATCTGGAAACTTATTCCACCAGTAATTTCATAATAATCATCCACCACCTCAGGAAGCTCCGGATTATCAATAATATTTAGATATATACCGGCCTTATTGGAAAAATATTGGTCATTGGTATATTTTTCAATAGCAGTGTAATAAACAGTGCGATTATCATCGTCGATATGTTTAGTACTTAATGTAATGAGTGATGAATCAACTGAGTACTCAAAATTGAGCATATTGGTGTACAGCCAAACTTCATTAATTTTGATATCATCGCCATCCGGATCACCATCATTTATTAAGATATCAAGTACGGTGGGCTCCAATCTTCTGATGGTGAAAGTATCATTGACTGCATAAGGAATTTCAGGGTTTTCGAGCACATTAACATAAATATAAGTCCGTTCGGAAAAATTCGGACCGTTGACTTCTTTAACATAATACCTCATAGAATCCTGCCCTGTGTAATACTCCGAAATGTAAAATACAGTGCTGTCTTCTTGCCAGTTGTCTCCATGTCTGGGGTTATCGAGGCCTTTGATATAAATCTCATCCCCATCGGGGTCATAATCATTTAATAAAGGATAAATGCTTATCGTATGTTGCAATATGGCTTCGGCGGTATCGGGTACAGCCACCGGGTTACTTTGTGAAAAAACACCAAGGGTGATAAAGCAAAAAGCTAAAAGGTAAATCTTTTTCATGGTAGTTTTATTCGTTAAACATTGTGCATGGCGAGGGCAAATACCTGTATTATTAAAATACGGAATACTAATATATGCACAACATTTCCATTTGTCAAGAACGAAAAAGGGAACGGTGTGATTGGGTCAGATAACGGCGGGAATCAGATGAACGGATAAAAAGATTAACAAGCTAAAGCATTCCTATTCAGCTTTTTTAATAAATTCCAATTCATCAAAATAGAAATCGGGATTGGGGATATCTATTTGCATTTCAACCACTTTCCCATGATCATCAATGATGAAGTTCACCAATCCGTATGGAAGGGCAGGAACCCCTTTCATTTCAATTTTCCAGGTATTGTATTGCCAGTGTGTGAGGGTTCCAAGGTAAATATCTGTCGGTACCATATCAAGCATCATCTTATCTCCATCCATAAATACCTTTGCATCACCATACATTTTGCAATGATAGGTTCCCAGGTAGTCCTCAACAGGCAATGTAGGTTTACTGTCTTTTATTCTTTCTTCTTCCGCTTTAGCGGCCGCTTCTTCTGCACGTTTTTCTCCATCTTTGATCAAAGGAAGGAACTCTGCACTCCAGTCAACTTCTTCCTCGGCTTCCAGAAAAACATCCAGGGTTTGAAACTTCAGCGGATAGTATAAACTTGTATTCTTATTGGTAAGGATGACCATACCAAGGTTTTCTTCGGGAACAAAAGTAGTATTGGTAATAAAGCCATCATATCCACCTCCGTGGCCGATCACTTTTTTACCCTGATAATCAAAAACAGCCCATCCTAATCCATACCCTTTAAAATGTGTAGAAGGCCATTTTTCTGATGACCAGCTGCTCACACCCTGAGGATTGGCATTCTCCCACATCTCTGTAAACCGCCTGGCATTGATCAGCGTATCACCATCGGCTGTGACTCCTTTATTCATCTGGAAGATTAACCATTTTGATACATCATTTACCGATGAAATAAGTCCTCCTGCAGGGGCGATATTATCCCAATTCAACCATTCGATTGTTACCAGGCCATCTTCAAAATCATTATGTGGGGCAGAAATATTTTCCATCCCTTCCAGCTCATTGGTAGAACTTACAGTCCGATTCATTTTCAATGGATCCAGAATGCGTTCCTTTATAAAATCATCCCAGCTCATACCACTCACCTCTTCAATGACCAAACCGGCACATATATACATTATATTGCTATATCCCCAGCCTGCCCGGAAGTCAAAAGTAGGTTCCAGGTATTTAGCATTTCTTACAACCTCTTCCCTGCTCAGATTGCTGCCATACCATAAAAGATCACCACTAAATGTTTTAAGTCCGCTTCTGTGTGTCAACAAGTCACGGATTGTGAAATTATCAGATACATAGGGATCATAGAGCTCAAACCATGGCAAATAGTCCCTTACCCTGTCATTCCATGAAAGCTTACCCTCATCAACCAGGATTGCCAAAGCTGCAGATGTAAATGACTTTGAATTTGATGCAATGGCAAAAAGGGTATTCCCATCTACCTTTGCATCTGTATCCACATTAGCTGTTCCATATCCTTTTGAGAAAATGATTTCCCCATCTTTAACAATCGCAATAGCCATACCGGGAACATTCCAATCGATGATGGCTTTTTCATAATAGGCATCCAGTTGCTTTAACTTTTTATCAATGTTTTTCTGTGCAAAAAGGCTTACAGTTAGAAAAAGAAGGAAGAATAGTTGAATGAGCTTTTTCATAATGTTGAATCTTACAAATAACAGATTGAATTAGAGCATAAAAATAGGGAAATCACCCGCATGAAGCATTTTATTTTTTAATCGCCTTCACCTCCAGGATAATATCTTCCCTCAGGTGTTTTTTTACGGCACAAAGTCCTGCCACCTGTTCAAGGGCAGGCAGGTACTTTTCAGGGAAATCGGCGGGCGTCTCAATAGTGATGCTTACCCTGCCAAATATTTTCTTTTGTGGATCATATACCTGATCCTGTTTCAGGCGAATATTTTCTGAGGGAATCCCACGCTGATCGCAAAATGATTTCACATAAATTCCTGCGCAGGTACCCAAACTGGCAAGAAAAAGGGTAAATGGTTCAGGGTATTCGCCTTCGCCACCGGAGGCTATGGCCTGATCGGTTTTAATTGTAAATCCATTCACTTCTGCAAATACCTGTTTCTTTCCTTTAAAATAAACTTCCATTTAAATTGGGTTTTATGATTACTGATTCTTAAATAATATCTCAAATTTGAGTACAACTTTACATAATGAACCATTTAGTGCAAAAAATGTTTAAAATGCTCAGTTCAAAAGAATGGGGCTACCTGCAAGGCCAGGAATATTACTCTATGATGATCTCATCAATAAACAACCAGCCTTTTCTTCCTTTGGCGGGTGGATACCAATCCGGCACCGGACCGATAGCTTCAGCCTGAACCCTGAGGTAGCGTGTAAAAACATCAAGATTTTCAATGCCAATTTTTTCAATGCCGGAATCGAATGCTTCAGTTGGGACAGCAAGTTTCAGAGTACCTGCTTCCGTAAATTCCTTCAGATCATTTGAAGTAAGAATCGTAATGGATTTAGGAGGAAAGGTCCAGCTTTCCAGGTTCTTCATAAAATTGCCGTAGACAGCCGTTATTTTTTGCTTTTTACCCAGATCAATAACAACATCCATGCTGTTTTCGCTGAAGCCCTGCCACTTGCCATCTCCAAAATTACTGCTGCCGAATTTACCATCAATCAATGCATAAAAACCACCTCCTGAGTACCTGTCATCAAAAGGCTTATAATATACCGGAGGGATTTGCCTGTCATTATCAGGCTGCTCAGTTGGAGGTTGAGCCTTGGGTTTATCATTTGCTTCGGATTGTTTAGATACTGAATTTCCGGTACATGAAACGAGCAGAATCAACATCACAAATAAAAGAATATTCAGAGAATTTTTCATCACTCAATATTTATTCATTAAATTATATAAATTCTATTAAATAAAAAACAAAGATACACCTCCTACACTTATGAATGCACCAAGGATCTCTAACCAGCTAACCTTTTGCTTGAAGAACATCACCGCAGGAGGGATGATTAAAATCGGGACAATGGCCATTATGGTAGAGGCAACACCTGTGGTAGCATATTTTACGGCGATCAATGAAAATGACACCCCCAGAAATGGTCCAAAAACAGATCCTATCCCGGTACCTATCATTCCTTTTCTGCTCTTAAAAGCACTTTTGATCACATGACCCTTATTAAGAACTACAATGATGATGGCGAAGCCGAGCATACCTGCAATGATCCTTATCTGGGTTGCAGCAAAAGCATTATAGTCCCCCATCCCGAATTTGCTTAGAACGAGTCCCACAGCCTGTCCGAGGGCACCCCCGAGTGCAAACAATATCCCCTTGACAGGATACGACAATCGGACCTTTTTTCCATTCTCTCCTCCCCTGCTGAAGATGGCCAGGGAAATACCACTGATTGTAAGTACCATTCCGCTTACTTCAAGCAATGTCATTGACTCTCCCAGTATCATCCAACCAATCAAAGCCGTAATGGGTGGCACCAGGGTCATCATAAGCATAGCAACCCGGGCACTAATGGCGGCAAATGCCCTGAATAAGAAATAGTCTCCGAATACAAAACCAATAATGCCTGACAAAGAAAGCCATACCCATGCATGAGTACTGGCATCTGTAGGAAGAATATATCCCCTTGCCAGCAGGTTAAATATCGACAGGTAAATAAATGCAAGCGCCAGGCGGATCATATTCAGGGCCAGGGAGCCAATATGCTTACTCCCAACCTCAAAAGCCATCGCAGTGATGGTCCAGAAAAAAGCAGTCAACAGGGCTGCAAGTTCACCGGTATAGCTTGTAAAATCCATAGGAAAGGCAAAGGTAAAACAAAAAAAGACCTGTGAGGTTCCTGAACCTCACAGGTCTTTATGTGATTTTAGCTATATTATTTCATAACAATGAATTTCTCCTGCACAACTGTACCATCATTGGCAATCAGTTTAAGGGTATAATAACCATTTTGAAGATCAGAAGTATTCAGAGCTGTTTTGTTATTCCCATTGGTCAGAGTCTCAACCTGATTGATTACAATTTGTCCAACCTGATTCACAACCTGAATGGTAATGTTTGCATCTTTTTCTGAGAACAGTTCAATATTGAGTTGTTCTGTTGCAGGATTGGGAAAGAGTGAAATCTCATTCATAAATGATTCCTCAATTCCCACAGGATCGATATTAACTACCATTTCTACTGCTATGCCTTCACAATCAGCAGCTGAAATTTCGGTCAGATTCACATATCCTGTTCCGGGATCACCCCATGTAACAGTAATCTCTGATGTGCCTTGTCCGTCATCGATCGTACCACCACTAACAGTCCATACATAACTGGCTTGTGCATGATCAGCACTGGAATATGTGTGTGTGGTATTCTGGAATACATATTCATTTCCTTCAATAACAGGTTCAGGAATTTCATTAACAGTTACAGCAAATGCATCTGAAACGACTCCGTCTCCACACTCATTGATTCCCTGAACACTGATGCTGGCAGTACCAGTATATGTAGTACTAAACTCAACCGTAGCATCTACTGTAGTACCACTAATGGTCCCTGCTTCAGCAGGAGCAATTGTCCATACGTAAGTTTCAGCATCTGCTGCACCATTGGTAGAATAATCAACTACGTTGCCCGGACACACCATCTCTTGGCCATAAGGAACAGCTGCCTGGCCGGGAGCACCCATTGGATAAATATATGCTGTACCATACATGGTAGCATCACAATAATCAGAAAAAGCAAGTACGCTGTAGATACCTTCATCTGTTTGCAAGCCAAAGCTCAATGCTGAGCCAGTTCCGGCTACAAGGATACCTGTGGATGTACCATCCAATAATAATTCATAATCAATACCATTTTCCGAACCATCAATTGTTACTTCCACACCGGCAGTCCCTTCACAGTAACCACTTCCGTTAGAAACCCAGAATGCAGATGGTGTAAGATAAGCAGTTGCGGGAAATGCCTGTGAAGGGATCCCGTTTCCACAAATGTTATTTGCACTTACGCTAATGTCAATGCTTCCTGTATATGAAGCAGCAATATTAAGCGTAGCTGTTGTTCCTGTTCCGCTTATGGTTCCGGCAGCAGAAGGGCTAACCGTCCATGCATAAGTTGTCGCATTGGGAACTGCGGCGGTGGTGAATGTATAGCCGGATCCGCCACTGCAAAGATCCGCTGGCCCTGTTGGGGCACTTGCCTGATCAGGAGTTGTAATAACTTCAATGTAATCGGGCATTACCAAAATATCGCTTGTTGAACCATCATCTACTTCAAGGGTAACATCATACAATCCGGGTGTGTTGTAAGTAACCACGGGATTTTGTTCTGTTGAAGTAGCAGGTGTTCCCCCTTCAAATGTCCAGTTCCATGAAGTAACCAAGCCAAGTGATTCATCATAAAAATCAACAGTAGTTGTTTCGCAAGGCTGTGTGCTGCTTGCACTGAAACCTGCAGAAGCATTCAATGGGATCAGGTTTTCGATAGGAACCATGGTTCCCTGAAGAATTTCTTTGGTAACATCATCCTGCATGAAAGCAACCAGTTCGATATGCTGGGTATCCCAGGTTGAATTCAGTGTAATGCTATAGTTGATTACCATTTGATTATTGGTAAAAGATACTACAGTGCCGGCGTGAGTAGGATACATAGCCCTGCAAACAAAGTTTAACTCAGTTTGATTTTGCCATGCTTCAGGAATTTCAGATTCGGTCAGAACCAGATGTGCCTTCAGATTGGAAGGAGGCGTTCCATTAACCAGGTCAATAATCACGGTAATATCATAATTAAGGCCACTGGTATTCTGGCCATAAATCTGAGCTTCATAATTACATGGGATCACGATTCGCTGGTTATAAAGGGGAAGGTAGCTACCATACATACTTGAAGTTGCACTTCCGCCCACGACATCCAATACACCGTCAAAATGAGCAGTGGGATATCCGGATACTGCATAATACGAATTTCTGGCATTAGAAGCAGTATTCGCATATGCATCACCATTGTGATATTCGATAATGGCGACATCATGGCCATTGGCAACAAGGTCGTCTGCACCCATGGCTGCACCCGGACAATACCCACACCAGGTACCGGTTGCAATTTCAACAATAACCCTTTCACGATCCACCTGTTGAGCAAACAGGCCGGCGGTGAAAGCAATGATCATAATTGTTAGTAATACTTTTTTCATAACAGGAAGGTTTAAGATCTGATTTAGTACAATTTTTTAAATATAGATTTGATTTTAACTGACGAAGATATTATAATAAACATACATATCTAAATAAGATTCTTAACAAAAAATTAATTTATATAGACTCTAAATAACAACAAATGAGGGATATACTGAACTGTCTCTGTAAAAATACTGAGAGGGGAAACCAGCTTAACCAATGGACATATTTTCATCCCATTGCGGCTTTGGTGGGATGGCACCCCTGTAAATGCCTTCAACAAAACTGTCGACACATTTTCGGATATCATGATGATAACCTCCTTCAAGCACTGCGAAGATGTCAGGAAAAGCACGTCGCAGTCGAAACGCACATTCGTAGAAACCACGACATGAATAATTCAGGCCAAGAAGCCTGTCGCCGGCATATGAGTCAAATCCAGCCGACACGGCAATTACATCCGGATAGAACTTTCTGGCAAGCACGATGGCCTTATCCACTACTTCAAGAAATTCTTTATCCCCTTTGCCCTCGTAAATCGGGAAATTAGCTGTAAACCCTTCTCCTTCACCACTGCCATTTTCAATTGAGAAACCGGTAAAGGGAAATGCAAAATGCTGGTGGACGGAACAATAAAACACATCATTTCGGTCATAAAAGATGGATTGGGTTCCATCACCATGATGTCCGTCAATATCAAAGATGAAAACCCTTTTACCTTCATTTGCCAGTTTCTGGGCAGCGATGGCAATATTATTGAAGAAACAGAACCCGGATGTATTTTCTCTGCCGGCATGATGACCAGGAGGGCGAATAGCTGCAAAATCATTTTCATCTGCAGCCAATATACTTAATCCCACTGCAGTCTTGGCAGACTCCCAGCTATCAGGAGTAAGGTTTACTTCTGCAAGGGTATCTCCATTCATGCAAGCATTTTTAATCATTTCAATGTATTCCTTGCCATGCACAAGTTCCAAATACTTCTCACCATCCGCTTCCACATTGGGAAGATCTTCAAATCCTGCAATACGATAAGGTCCTTCAAAATCGCTGTTGATATTGTGCTTCAGGAACTTTTCATGATATAGAATTTCCATCACTCCTTGATTTACGGCAAAATTAAAAATATTTATGGATAAAAAAATTGAGACCGGCTGTTCGGGCCGGTCTCAGTCGCCTAATGTAATGTTTAACTAAAACTTATATGGCAGGGGTGTTTCGCCGAAAGTTTTCTGTAAAACCAACTCTAATATATAACTATTAAACATCTAAACTCCATCCATACCAACAAACGGTCTGTTTGATCCTATCATTTGCTTATATGCCTTCACCCCTGAAAGTGATAAAACATTCAAATTATCAGGAAAGCGAACTTTCCATCTTTGAAAATGTTTTATAGAAAAGAAAAGGATGAAGTCAATAACACAAATAGCATTTATACTTATTATGTTTTTTTTAGGAATGATACATCAATCACAAGCATCAGCGTCCGCGACGGATGCAAATCCAGGGTCAGATACAGCAAGTTTTGCTTCCGGCTGTTTTTGGTGCACTGAGGCCATTTTCCAGGAGCTGGAAGGTGTTGAAAGTGTTGCTTCCGGCTATACCGGTGGCCATGTCAAAAATCCGGCATACAGAGAAGTTTGTGATGGAACAACCGGCCATGCAGAGGCAATCCGCATCATTTTCGACCCGTTGAAAATATCCTTTACTGAATTATTGGAAGTATTTTTCGCCACCCATGACCCTACCTCACTAAACCGTCAGGGTGCAGATGTTGGGACCCAGTATCGATCCGCTATTTTTTATCACAACGATATTCAAAAAGAAGAATCCGAGAGCATCATCAGGAAACTGAACGAAGCAAAAGTCTGGCCCGACCCCATCGTTACAGAGGTGAGCCCCGCTGAAGCATTTTACCTGGCTGAGGATTATCATCAGAACTACTTCAACAATAACCGGACTGCTGCATATTGCAACTTTGTGATCATTCCTAAATTAGAAAAATTTAAAAAGGTTTTCAGTCAAAAACTCAAGCAATAGAAATATTGTCAGAATAAGCCGGCTTTCAATGATAACCATGGAGATAATTTTCCTACCTTTGGGTGTTTACATCGAATAACCAAAGCCTTTAAGACCTTAATCATGGAGAACATTGAATCAACAAAATTCAGCATACAGTTTTTGGGTGCTGCAGGAACAGTTACAGGATCTAAAACGCTTATCACCGCCGGTGACACAAAAATATTGGTCGATTGCGGCCTTTTTCAAGGCCTTAAACATCTACGCGAACTAAACTGGCAGCCACTGCCTGTAGAAGCCTCAGAGATCGACGCAGTTATCTTAACACATGCTCATCTTGATCATACCGGATACCTTCCACGATTGGTTAATCAGGGTTTTGATGGCCCCATTTACGGCTCTTCACCAACTTGTGAAATTACTGAAGTTCTTCTTCTCGACAGTGCCAAGATTCAGGAAGAAGATGCCGCACATGCAAATAGCAAAGGCTATACAAAGCATAAGCCAGCCAAACCTTTATATAGTGTGGCAGATGCAAAACTGACCATCCCGCATTTGGCATCCCATCCGGAGGGTAAATGGAAAGAGATTGCAGAAGGCATTCGATTCCGTTTCCAGAAGAATGCACACATCATAGGCGCTGCCTATATTGATATTGATATTTTCGGGAAACGAATTGTATTCTCCGGGGACATCGGCCGCACAGATGATCCTATGCTGGAAGCTCCTAAAAAACCAAAGAAAGCAGATTACCTGGTAGTGGAATCAACTTATGGAGATCGCCTTCACCCCAAAATAGACAATGAAAAGCAATTTATTGATATCCTTCAAAAGGTAAGTGAAAGAAACGGAATTTTGATCGTCCCCAGCTTTACCGTTGACAGGGCCCAGGATTTTATGTACCTCTTCTGGAAACTTGAACAAAAAAAAGATATTCCCAACATTCCTATATACCTCGATTCCCCTATGGGAACTGATGTAAGCAAGGTATTTAACAAATATTATCAGTGGCACAAACTGGGGGCAGATGTATTCAGTAAGGTATTTGAAAATACTAAAATGGTTCGCTCTTACAAAGATACTGAACAGCTGGCAGGAGATAGCAGGCCAAAGATCGTGATCGCAGGCAGCGGTATGATGAATGGGGGCCGGGTACTTACATATCTGAAAAGGCATATTGGCAACCCCGAATCTACCATAATAATTCCCGGCTACCAGGCAGAAGGGACCAGGGGGAGAAGCATTCATGATGGCGCCCACGAAATCAAGATCCATGGAGAATATTATCCTGTCCGGGCACATATTGAAGACATACAAACCATGTCGTCGCATGCTGACCAGGGACAGATTATCCAATGGTTGTCCGGATTGGAAAAACGTCCCGAATGCATTTTTATCAACCATGGAGAATCAAAATCTTCCAATGCCCTGCGCGTGAAAATACAGGACACCTTAGGCTGCAGGGTTATTATCCCGCAATTGCAAGATGAATTTCCGCTTTCTTGAAACGAAAACAATAAACAGGCAACACACATTTGTAGCCATGTATATTTTTAGCACTTTAGTTTCTTATAAATTGTTCTAAACATCCTGATTTTTCTCGATTTTCAACAGATTTTCAATAAAGTATTTTGGATTTATGTACAGATTGCTTATATTTGAGCGAACGAACAACTTTTTACTAACCCAAAATTTACACACATGAGAAAATTTACTCTTTCTATGCTGGTACTCCTTGTATCAGTATTTTTCATGAATCAGAGTTCTTTTGGACAAGCCATGCACTCAAAATCACTGAACGTTGGTGAGTCAGGCATTGCTGTTGTCCATACACCCAGAACGAACGATTCATTTGACATGGCTGACATGTATTCCATTGACTTTGAAGATGAAGTTGAATGGACGTTTGATTTTATGCCATGGATAGCTGTTGATGAAGACTTATTGCCTACTTACGGAATGACTGGTGTAACATGGCCAGGTTCAGGCGACCCACAGGCTTTTATTGTCTTTAATCCGGCTACTACCGATCCTCCTTTGACGGATGATGATGAAATTCAACCTCATAGCGGAGATCAATTTGGAGCATGCCTTGCCGCTGTTCCTGACGGATCAAATGGAAATGACGATTGGTTTATTTCTGATATGGTTATGATCGGGGATGGTGCCAGTTTTACCTTCTGGGCAAAGTCCTACACTGACCAATATGGTCTTGAAAGATTTAATGTAGCCGTTTCTACAACCACACCTGACCCTGCTGAATTCACAGTTATTTCAGGTGCTTCCTACATTGAGGCCCCTATGGCCTGGACTGAGTATACCTATGACCTTTCAATGTATGCAGGGATGGATGTTTATGTTGCCATCCAATGTGTAACATTCGATGCTTTTGTATTTATGATCGACGACCTGGTAATTGATCCGGGTGCTGAGCCAAGTGCTTGCGATAATTTTGATGAATTGACTGTAGGTGGTTATGTTGCTGACCAGTTAGGCGGATTATGGACCACATGGAGTGGAGCCCCGGGAACCGCAGAAGATGCTTTAGTATCAGACTTGTATTCAGTAAGTCCTGCGAACTCTATTTTGGTAGAAGGAACAACAGACTTAGTACGTATGTTTGGAGATGAGAATTTTACATCAGGCACATATATCTTCACAAACGACATATATATTCCAACCGGAACAACAGGATATTGGAATCTACAGAAAGATGTAATCATCGGAACCGAATGGGGATTCCAGATTATGTATGAAGACGATATGACTATGGTTATTGATGCAGGCGCAGCAGCAGCAGCAGTAATACCATACGCATATGATACCTGGTATCATAATGAGATTATAGTTGACCTAGATAACGACTGGTGTGATTTCTACATTGATGGAGTACTTATTATTGGTTATCAGTGGACACTAGGAACATTTGGTACAGCAGGAGCAAACACCTTAGGAAGTTGTAATTTCTATGCCAATCCAGGCGCAGGTGGAACACCTCCTGGAGCACATTTTGATGATATATGCTTCGAAGAAGTTGTTGTGGAGCCATGCGAAAACTTCGACGCCTTAACTGCAGGCTTAGGTGTTGCCGAACAATTGGGCGGATACTGGACCACATGGAGTGGTGGCGCTACTGATGATGCCATGGTATCGGATGCTCAAGCCAACAGTGACCCCAACTCATTTGTTGTGGATGCTGCTGCTACTGACCTCATCTTCCAGTTTGGCGACGATCCAATTGCTGAAGGACAATGGCTGTATTCAAACTATATTTATGTACCAACCGGCTTTTCAGGTTACTTTAATGTTCAGTCAGAGCCAACTCCCGGTGTAGACTGGAACATTGAATTATACTTCGATGATGGCGGTACAGGTTCATTTGCAGGCCAAAGTACTGAAACCTTCACTTATGATCAGGATATGTGGATCCTTGTTGAGATCAATTATGACCTTGATGCAGGACTTGCAGAAGTACTGTTCGATGGTGTTGTGATCACACAGTTTGTAAACGCCATGACCATTGGTAGTATCGATTATTACGGATCAGACTCAGGTGGTGATCCGGGTGCATATTACGATGATGTTTGCTTCGGCGAAGGCTGGGAAATCTCAGACGCAGTATGCGAAAACTTCGATGCTTTAACTCCTGGATTAGGTGTTGCCGATCAGTTGGGCGGATACTGGACCACATGGAGTGGTGGTGCTACTGATGATGCCATGGTATCGGATGCTCAAGCCAACAGTGACCCCAACTCAT
>CAZASJ010000068.1:0-17074 GCA_964487735.1 uncultured Bacteroidales bacterium
TTTGTTGAAGCGAATCGATCAGGGCTTCAGCATATGCTATGAGCAGTTTGGGGTCAGGATCTGCCTGAAGGTCATTCTGGCTTATGCAAATTAGCAGGCGGTCGGTAAATTTCGAATTCTCAAGTACCGCAATGAGCTTGCTGTTTTTTTCAGTGGCGGGCACCACCTTGTTGATGTCTTCCTCCAGTACGATCCTGGATCCGTACCATGATTCAAAACCAAGGATGAGGATCAGAAAAAGCAGAAAGACCCAGGGCCGCTTTTTAAAAACATTGTATATGCCTGTGAATACTTTCCCCATGATCTATATTCCGTCTGTTTTGAGTGGTTGTTTCCTGAAGATAAGCAATGCAATATAGGTTATCAGTCCCAATGCCAGGGCAAGAAAAATGCCAAACACAAGAGAGCCGATGACATATTGAAACAGGTTCTCCGTAACATAGGCCAAGGTGATCCCGCTATCGAAATCAATGCCAATGCCATTTCCAAGGACAATCCCTCCGCTGATAAAACTCAGGTAAAGAATAATGGGGATCATGGGTGGGATGCTGATGTTGGATACTGCCAGCACGATGACCTTGTTTAGTTTAAATGCAATGGCCAGGCCGAGGGCAATGGCCATCTGCCATCCCCATACGGGTGCCACCCCCATAAAGGCTCCCAGCATAACAGAAGCCACCTTGACCTTGTTGCTTTCTTGCGGATTGATGAATTCCTTGCGTAGGATGGCCTTAAACTTCTTCCATGTAAGGCCTGAAAAAAAGAGGTATGGCCTGAAAAAGAGCAAAGCCAGCAAAACCAGTATTGTGTTCAGGACACTGATGCGAAAAAAATCGGCAAAAGGACGAAAATGGCTCACCCTTTCCCCTTCGGGGGGATAATATACTTTTATGGGAACCGGCATGACATGGATCTTCCGCCAGGCAGCCCTCACGATCACCTCCACTTCAAATTCAAAACGACGGGTGATGAAATGGATGGGTTTCAGGCGTTCTACCGGATACAAGCGGTATCCACTTTGTGTGTCGGGTAGTTTAATGCCCGTGTTAACGGTGTACCAGAAATTTGAAAAGCGGAGGCCGAAATTGCTTTTTCCCGGAGCACCTGCTTCTTCCATATTTCTGGCTCCTACGATGAGGGAATCCGGGTTTTCCTCAATGGCTTCGAGGAATAATATAAGGTCGGATGCAAAGTGCTGTCCATCCGCATCAATGCTGATCGCATAACGGTATCCCAGCTCTCGGGCCTTTTTAAAAGCCTTGCGCAGGGCATAGCCTTTTCCTTTGTTTTCAGGAAAACGGATCTGTACGAGTTTTGAATATTCACGGAGAATTTCCGGAGTGGAATCCGTTGATCCGTCATCAATTAGAATGATGTGATCGGTATATTCAAGCAGGGAGTTGATCAGTCCGGCCAGGCTCTGATCATTATTGAATGTAGGAACAATAACACAACAATTGTTTGTTTCAAATCTGCTTTGAAGTGTTTTGTTTCCGCTTTTCATTATGCAAAGATCGCAAAATCATCACTTTTTCCGAATAATAATCATGGCTTCTGTTTCGGTCCAGTCGCAGATTGCCATGATTTCATCTGCTGTAAGAATGGCATCCCGGTGAAGCATGAGGTAATTGGCCGGAGGCATGCTGCTGTCGCTTACCACTTCACAAATTTCATCCATCAACCCTACCTTTTCCCGCTTACTCAGACTATCGTAAACAGAGAAATTCAGATGTTGCTTTCCATTTCTGATGTGCTGATCAATGATCCATGAAAAGGGAGCAATACTTGCATACCAGGGATAATTGGTGTTGTCGGAATGGCAATCGTAACAGGATGACACAAAGGTATTTTGCAAGCCTACAGGCATGTCGGCACTTGTTAAAATAAAGTCGCCTGCAGAGGCTTCTTCACTGATATTTTTGTTAGTCCGAAGGAATTGAATAAGGATAAATGAGCCCAGTAAAATATAGAGGCTGATGCGGCCGATCTTTTTCATACTGAAAGGCTTATTCTTGTTCTTCCATCAACTTATCGGCTTCGGCATTTGCCCAATTGGTGATCAGCCCGATTTCTTCATCTGTGAGTGTGGCATCAGGATTCTTTTCGAGATACTTTTTAGGAGGCATGTCTTTCCCCTTTACGGTTTCACTGATATTTCCCAATTTATTAATCTTCTTGCTAAGCTTATAATCAGCCCATTTTGAAAAATTAAGGGATCCTTTGGCCTTGATATTACTTGCATCGCTGCTGTGGCAGTCGAAACATGATTGCTGAAGCAGCGTACTTATATCATCCGGAAATCCGAGTTCAACGTCCTGAGGGTCAGATACTGGAGAAGGTGAAGGGCTTTGTGCTGCAATGAACAGGAAAATGGCTAAAACAGGTATGATACTGATCAAAATTGTCTTTTTCATATTGGATAGGTTTAATGTTGTGTTTTAACAAAGATAAGAAACCATTGTGAAACGAATGATCCCTGCTATAAATATGCGACAGGAAATTTCAGGCAATGGCAAAAATGCTACTACTGGCATGGCCTGATGGGTTCAATGGCTGGCGAAACGGCCCCTGAATTTAAAATACACCTCAGCTCCTGATTGGATAGTGGCAGTGATGGAGCAGTCCTGTATTTCATTTTGAGAATAGGATCCCTTCAGGGTATAGATTTTTGATGCATCCGGCTCAATAAGCTTCAGGAATTTAATGTTTCCACTTTCTTTCAGGAAGATATTTTCATCGGACAGTTTGTGGGCAGCTTCTTTGACAAGATGAACCAGGCAAACACCCGGAACGATGGCGCGGTCTGGGAAGTGTCCAGCAAAAATGGAATGTTGAGGGTCGAATGTTATTTCCGCAGAAAATTCATTCATGCTTTTTTGAAAATCCCGGATGTTATACAAAGAGTGGAGGCTCATGTGGCAAAGGTAAGGGTTTTCAGTGTTTCAAGGCTAAATGGTTAAATGGCTAAACTGCTTGCCCCAAGGACTCATGGTAAAAAGGGTGCCGGGGAACCAGGGACCAGGAACCAGTAGCCAGCATCCAGCATCCAGCATCCAGTCCCGATTCCCGGTCCCCGGGATCGAGGATCCTCGAAAAACAATGAAATCAAAGATTTCTGGTTTTTCGGGATATCCAGTATCCAGCATCCCTTTTATTATAGTATAAAATCAGTTGATAAGAAATTTGAATCTTTATTTTGAATCATTTCCGTAACAATCGATTTATTAAAATCATTTTCCTTCAAAGCAACAAGGGTTCTGATGGAAAAGACTCTCAGGGCATCGCTTACGGACAAGGTACCCTCTGCTGAATCTTTTCTGCCGGTAAAGGGAAAAATATCAGGCCCCCTTTGACACTGGGAATTAATATTCACACGGCACACCTGGTTTACTAGTGTATCAATCAATCTTGCCAAAATCTTTGAGTCTTTTCCAAATACACTGGCTTGCTGACCATAGTTTGATTGTATTACATAATCCAATGGTTTTTGAACATCCCGAAAACTTATTATGGGAACAATTGGACCAAATTGCTCTTCATGATAAATCGTCATGTTCTCAGAAACATCAGACAGGATCGCAGGAAAGAAGAATGACTTATTTTTCATTCCTCCGGAAGGATTACACAATTTAGCACCTTTATTGAGGGCATCGCTCACTAAATTGCTTAGATGTTCTGTTTTATTCGGTTCGGGCAAGGGAGTGATAAAAACGTTTGGCTCCCATGGCATTCCAATTTTCAGTTTCTCTACTTCCGCTACAAATTTTTCAATAAAAACCTCTTTGATGTTTTCATGAATAAAAATAATTTTCAATGCTGTGCAGCGCTGTCCATTAAACGACAATGAACCTGTTATGCATTCCTGTACTGCATTATCCAAATCGGCATCTTCTAAAATTATTGCAGGGTTTTTGGCCTCCAGGCCCAATACGGCTTTTAACTTATGCGGTTGTGGATGTTGTTTTTTTAAGATATCTGCAACTTTACATGAACCAATAAAGGCCAGCACATTCACTTCTCCCGATTCCATGAGAGGTGCAACCACTTTTTGTCCTTCACCATAAATTGTATTTACGACTCCTTTTGGAAAAGAATCCTTAAATGCTTTTAACAGGGGCGAGTGCAACAGAACGCCAAGCTTTGGTGGTTTAAAAACAACGGTATTCCCCATTATTAATGCAGGGATTAAGGTAGTAAATGTTTCGTTTAAGGGGTAATTAAATGGTCCCATGCAAAGGACAACCCCTAAAGGTGCTCGTCTGATTTGAGCAATGATTCCTTGTTTTATAACCAGCCTGGAAGCATCTCTGTCCAAATCCTTTAAAGCGTCAATGGTATCATTAATGTAATCTATTGTTCTGTCAAATTCTTTTTCGGAATCCTTTAAGCTTTTCCCGATCTCCCACATCAGAAGCTTAACAACAACATCTCTTTGCTCTTTCATGAGCAGAGTAAAGTTTTTAAAACATTCTATTCTTTGTTTTAAGGGCATCAATGGCCATTCCCCTTGTCCGTTGCCATAAGCATCAGTGGCTGCTTTCAATGCCTTTAAGGAGGTTTCTTTATCCATCAGGGGATAGGAACCAATAACATTCTTAACAGAATCATTGTCTTTGATATATATGGGGGAATATACCTCTTCCATTGGGCCCTTCCATTCCAATAATTCACCATTAATCAAATAGCTTGATTGATGAATCGGAAATGGCAAATTAATGTTTTGCTGTAAATTAATTTTCTCAGGAAAAATTCTATCTATTTGGTTTTTCATAGTACTACATTATATGGTTATATAGTTCCGTGTTGGTCGCTAAAGGTTAGTGGGAATAAGCTGTTTGGGATTGAGGATTGTATCCCTGGCCGGATAGCCCGAAGCTGATTCTTGGAAGATGGTTTGAATAAGCATTTCGGGGGCCTTGTTTTTCCCTCTTCTTTCCTTGCACATTATTCCAATCGTGTAATTATTGTCATTTTGAAATCATATCCTCTCATTTCATTCTGCTCAATTCTATATTGTCCATTGTTCAAATATTGTTCAATAAAAGCCAGGTCAGGCGCATAATGAAAGCTACCCCCAATTTTCAGCGATTTCAGAATCTTCATATACTTATTACCATATTCAATATAGTTTCCGTCTTCCCTTAAATTATGGTGCTTAAAATGATTTGAGAATCCAAGATTGCTGAGTATGGTTCCCCATTTTTGTATTCCGTAATTGTATTCCAGCCAATCAGCATTGATCAACTTATTATCTGAAAAGGAAAACCTGTCAATGCCATAAGTATCAATGTGCAGTTTATTTAAATAATTTACCATATTCCCCTGTTTTCCACATCCAATATCCAAAACAGGCTCCATCAGTTTATTTGGGTCTATTTTAAGAATGCCAATTTGTAAATCAGCACTGTATTCAGAACATGCAATTGGTTCGATATCAAGCTCAGCATCGGAATAAATTTTCTCGGCAAAAGGATTGGTCTTTCGCAGCCACTGTTTCAGCTTTTGAAAATGATTTTTTGAAATTATTTCTGCTGATTCTTTCGATGTCTTAAGATTTGCAAACAACTCACTATAGATATTTCGCAGTTCTTTTTTCGCCTGGCTGTTGAATGTATAATATTGGTTGATCCTGCAGAATTCTTCAAGTGATTTATCCGTAGCATAATCAATGAGAATATTTTCCGAATCAAGGCTTAATTCCCTGATGTTAGAGATGGCATTTATTGTACCCTCAATAAACCGTAATGTCAAACCACCCTTGTCGAGAAATATATTTTTCCCTTGATTGGATTCAATTTGCCGGTCAATATTTTCAAAATATTTATTCATTTTTTGGGGGTTTCTTATTCGTTGTACCAGGCATGACATACCATGCCTTTGGTATTGGGGAAAGCCATCACTTCGAACTATTCTTTTTTATAAAACATTTTTTCTTAGTCTGATCTGCCAACGTTTGGGCTATGGTGCGGTATGCTTTCCTGCCTCCCTTAGGGCGAGGGGAAAATACGACAAACCCAAAGAGTTTTTACTTGTCTTTGCATTTATTTCACATTGTTAGCGGTAGTAATTTATTCACCATACCAACCTTTATCATTTTCTCTAAGTCCCATTTCCTTTCTGAAAAACAATAGAAATCGGTATAATCTGTTTACTTCATCTATGTTCTTGTATTTTTCAAAATTATTGTATTGAAAAAAACGATATTCTTTTTTAGTCGACACTTCAACACAAATAGTCATAAACGTATTTCCATAATCAAGCTCACCTTTATTAATTTCTATGTATTCGGGCAAAAATTCTTGTGTTGGCAATTTCGTTATACCTAGTTGTTGAATAGAATCCATTAACGTTTTCCAACCACATTTTGGTTTTACGATAGTGTCATAATGATTGTTTATTTTTTCATATAATCTTGTTGGATTAAAGAAATTCAACATTTTCATATAATTTGCAGAAATCTCACCTGTAGAATCAACGGTTAATATAACAAGTTCAGCATATTGATTTAAATTCTCAGGATAAGAATACCAAAACCTAATCATTAGGCTATCATAACCATTTTCAGGTATAGAGAGATCAAGTTGCTTTTGTTTCTGTTTTGTAAATCTGTAAAAGATAAATAAATCACCATTCTCATATCGTGGGATGTCCTTTTTTATTGAATTTTCAGGAATGACTGGTTTCTTAGTGGGAATTCTGATAGGCAATAAAGTATTGTAACATCCTGTCAGAATAAATGATGTCAAAATAATTAAGGATGTTAATCTAATTTGTCTAATTGTCGGCATTGTTTTAATATTATTACTGCCAAGGTTTTGTATATGAAAAGCAGTGGTTTCACACATTGGCTTTTCCTTTTAATAGGGGCGCCTTTATTTTATAATGACCATTATTGTCCGCTGAACGGAGTTCCGAAGATTCCAACGGCAAGTTCGGCCCAAACGAGAAGGAATAATAGCAAAAGAGCTACACAGATAGCGATTTGATAGTTGGTTTTTTTAACCATTCTTATTACAAGCTCACACAGTAGGCCCGTTCCGAGTAATAGAGCTCCCGCGACAACAAAATCGATTCGTGTCCAATTTACTTCATCTGTGAACTGCATCGCTATTAATGGTATGATCAATAAAATGACTGAAACGAGAATAAATATAATAAGCTTTTTATTTTTCATAAGTATTCATATTAGTCTTGCATTGACGGTGACGCATGTTGGTTGTAGTTATTGTTCTTATTTTGATAGTATTTCAGAACCATTTTTTTCTTTTAAAATAGAATATAGGGAAGATGAAACTTAGAATTAACACCAGAACTATAATTGGATATCCCAAAATCCAGTTCAGTTCTGGCATATATTTAAAATTCATTCCATAAATGCCTGCAATTAATGTGGGCAATGAGATACACAAAGTAATTATAGTCAGGATTTTAAAAATTTTGTTTTGTTCTAATTCAATCTTACTATTGATATTCCCATTCAAGTCGTCTAATCTGTTAAAATTATATTGCAAATAATCTGCTATTACGGTTAGGTCATCAATTTCTTCACCAACCTTGATGAATATATTATCCTTGTTTTTATCGCTCTTTTTTAACAGAAGAAGAATCCGTTGAAACTCTGAAAGAGATTCCCTAATAAGGAGATTATTGAACCTTAATTCAGTAATGTAATCCAAATCTTTTTCTTTGAATTGTTTTGATTTAATTGTCTTTTGGAAAAGGTCTATAATTTTTTTTGAAATTAACTCGACAATATCTGCATAGTAATCTGAGATTACCCCAATTTGAAAAATAAAAAGTTGATGATACGTTTCAAATCGTGTATTCTCAAAACTATAAATAAATTTTGTTAATTGATTTAAACTATCTTCTATCTCAAATGAAAGAAATGTAAATACAATATCATTTTTAATCAAAATATAAATATCCTTCTCCTCAAAAAAATTACCAGCAGAATAGCTTGGTATCGTAAAGTTCAACGATAACTGGTCTATGGATTCAATATAATGTGAACTTATTTCTAAGTCCTCTTTCTTACTAAAAGAAGTTAAATCAAGTCCAAATTTTTCAGAAATTGCTTCTAAATCTGAATCTATGAAACCAATAAAACGGATACTGAATATCTTGTTTGGCAAATATTCGATTTCATGAATAGATTTATATTTTTTTATATCATTATTTCTATAATAGATTTCAATCATTTTCTCTCCTGGGTTAAATTACAGTCAATGGTAAATTGTATGAGTTTGGTCCCGAGTACCCGGGACGTGCTACCTGATTGGCAACCGTTATTTATTTATGATAAATTTACCAACGGAGCTTTTATTCTTATTCATATTAGTTAATTGATAAATATAAAGACCAGTTGGATAATCCCTTGTTGTTATTGTTATATCACTTCCATTCTTATATTGTTTGTTATATAATTGTTGACCATGACTGTTGAAAACCTTTAGAACGAATGGATCATTTTGATTGCTTTTAAAATCAATTGTAATACGCATTGAGGCAGGATTTGGAAATACTGTTGATTGAAAGAGGCTATTTGAATTTTCATCTATTATTTCTGCCCAATCTTCAAAATGAAGATCATCATACATTAAACCATCTCTTTGTTCGTCTTGCTGGTCACTAATAAATGTAAATCTATAAAGAACAGTGTCACCGTAGTTAATATTAAAAACCAAGCCCAACTCAGCTAACCAAGCATAGAAATATGTCCATTCATTTATATTGCCAGTTAGAACAGGTATAGGATAATCCCAGCATATATATTGGCTATATATAGTATCATTAATTAGGTCAATCCATGTTTCTCCATTATCAGGAGAAAACTCAATTAGCCCATAATCATTTAATGAATCAGAATCACATTTGTAATAGCCTGATAAAATTACGGTATGTGGCCACAAAAATCCATCATTTGTAACATGAGTGATTACAAAAGCAGATGTATCGCTTGGGGGATAAGTGTTAATGGTGTCTGTTATGATTACATTAGGTGATGAGTAGGCATTATTAAAACTACTCTTTTGAGGTGCGCCAATTTCCCATATATTATTAGGATAAAGAATGGTGTCAATATTGATTCTAAATAATTCGTTTGGATCATCAAAATTTATATCATAATCCCAATATTCTTGAGAATATGAGAAAAGGGAGAAAGGTAAAAGAAGAAGGATTAAAGCCTTTTTCATGATTCTACTTTTTAATTGTTGCCCACGTTCCGCCGGCATGAGCATTACCGGCCTTCAAGTTTTTACTCACCTAAAGATATAGAAAAAACATATAGGAGAAATCACGATTACTTAAAATCGCGGCATTGCTTATGATGGCTGTTATGGAAACCTGGGCTTACTCATACAGCCGGGTAAGTTTAATTACAGGAATTCTTCATTGCACGATTGCACGATATTTGATGCCCGAAGGGTCTCTGTAAAAATACTATTGGTTCCCATAATCTAAAATTTATGGTCAACCTATTTCAGGCATCGACGGGTTTTATGTGCAGGCCCATTCATTCTGGTACGAGCTTCTGTTTTTATAAGCCCTTATATAAATTTAGAACAAGGAGGGAAATATGAAAACCCGGGAATTTTGAAATAACAATCTTCAATTTACTCCGCTGTTTATTTAATATAAATATATCCTGTTTTCAACCTTCTACCCAATTTTTTATATTCCGTGTTGTCTTTTCATGTAAAAACAATTTTTTATTTTACAATATTATCACAAGCAAAGTAGAATAAACGACCTTATTTTCAAATACATAGTTATTTCTTTCTTATTGTTTGATGTCGTTTTCAAAGAGTTCTATATTATCCTTTTACATGATTCTCAATATATGGGAATATTGGCGGTATTTATATTTTATCCTTAAGTCTAACTATTTGATATAGTATAATTCAGCCTCAGGTCCAAGTGGTAAACCAAGTGTGATCCAGCCTATCATAAGTAAAGTCCATGCGATAAAAAAGGCAATAGAATAGGGCATCATGGTAGCTATAAGTGAACCAATGCCCGATTTCGCATCATATTTTTCGAAGTAGACAATGATCAGGGCGAAAAAACTCATCATTGGAGAAATGAGGTTGGTGACGCTATCACCGATCCGATAAACGGCCTGTGATAATTCGGGAGAATATCCCAACAACATAAACATAGGAATAAAAACAGGTCCCATGAGGGCCCATTTTGCCGATGCACTTCCCATAAACATATTAATGATGCCTGAGATAATTATAAACATAATGACAAGAGGAATGAGTCCAAGATCTGCACTTTGAAGGAATTCAGCCCCTTTCACGGCAATCATAATTCCCAGGTTGCTCCATTTGAACCACGCAACAAACTGTGATGCAAAAAAAACTAAAACCAAAAAAGAAATCAAGCCTTTAAAGCTACTATTCATGCCATTGATAACATCTTCATGTTTTTTGAAGGTGCCACTTACATATCCGTAAACAATTCCGCAAGAGCCGGCTATAATAAATAAAACCGCAATAAATCCCTTTAGTACTGGCGAATGAAAAACAGAATTGTCACTGCCTCGTAAAACACCATTATCGGGAATAAGACCTATCGCAATCAAAATCATAAATAAAAGAAAAGTGATGCCTGTCCATATAAGTCCTTTTTTTTCTCTTCTGTTTAGGGTGGCAATTTCTTCTTTTTCAATATCACCGGTATATTTACCAAGTCGGGGCTCAACAATGGCTTTAGTTACCCATGTGCCTACGATAGAAATAACAAAGGTTGAGGCCACCATAAAGTAATAATTGGCAGTAGGCATGACGTAATAATCCGGATCTAAAATATGTGCAGCTTCAGTTGATAAGCCCGCAAGCAATGGATCTATCGTTCCGATAAATAAATTTGCACTGAACCCACCGCTTACCCCTGCAAAAGCAGCGGCCATACCAGCTATAGGATGCCTGCCTAAGGAATGAAAAATAACACCTGCTATGGGAATAATCAGAATATATCCTAAATCAGAGGCTATATTAGAGAGTATACCGGTGAAAACAATTAAAAAAGTAACCGAATTTTTAGGTGCTTTATTAAGCAACAGATTTATCGATGCTTTTATAAGTCCGCTACTTTCGGCAATACCTATTCCCAGCATTGCAACCATAACGATGCCTAAAGGTGCAAAGCCTATGTAGCTGGACACCATGTCATTAAGTATTCTGTGAAGGCCGTCTCTTGAAAGGAGGTTTACTATTTTAATGGTTTCTCCGTTACCTGGATTAAGCCCTTCCCATTGCAGATTGTAACCAATGAACGATAATAGTAAGGTTATCAGTCCGAATATTCCAAACAAAGCGGCAGGGTGAGGCAAAGCATTTCCAACTTTTTCAACTCCTCCAAGTATATTGATTCTTCTTATCTTCATAAATCTTTAATTATAGGCGGTTTCCCATCAGTGTCCACCGGCCTTTTTACAAGCTACAAACCTTCAAAAACCCCGGAACCTTGCATGCATTATATCTTAGCTTGTGTCCGCTTGTGCTTTCTTATGCTTTAAAAAATCAACTCATTTAGTCCAATTACCAAAAGTATTGCAAAAGTGCTAAAAGTTGTGAAATAACCAATTGCTTTCAAATTTACATTCATAATCCGACTGCTTCTCCAAAGGAGTAAAAATAGAATTAAGAGAACAACCAAGGCTATCAGGTACTCATTTACGCCCAGCATTGAGGATATTCTTGACTCATCCTGCAAACGAATCCCTCCAAATACAATGGAAAAAAAACGTGAGAACACAGCCATAAATACAATGGAATAAGCATAAATTGATTTTGTTTTTTTAGTAACGATCAAAAAAACAGCTGCCTGAAGAATTGTAAATAAAGGTCCTCCAATTGCCGACCAAAGAGCCTGCGACTCATTCATAAAATGGCCACTTTGGGGAGCAGAATTATTTAAGCTGAATGTCATTGTATTTCCCAGTAACTCACCAAATGTCCAATGCCCGAATTCGTGAAACAGATAGGTAAAAAAAGAAAGTGGTATTATAAACAGAATTACACTTAATGTAATCTTGCTTTCCTTTAAATCATTGCTTATTCTGTCATAAAAAGCCTTCCTCATAGCTTAGGTCTCAATTTTTAGTTTGTAGCTGTTCGATTGGGCATAGGTGTGGATATGCATGGTTTTATTATTCAATATTTTTCTCTCTAAGTTTATCGATAATTTCAGAGCTTATCCAATAGATATTAGATTTCTCATTTTCATCATTATATCGTCCAAAGAATATATATTTTCCATCTGGCGAAAGACTGGGACATGTTTCCAGGTATTCGGTATTAACCAGTGGTCCTAAATTTATGGGTTCACCCCAATTTCCATATATTGTTTTGAATGAAACATAAATATCTGACTTACCATAGTTTTCCGCTTGTTTAGAGTCGAAAATAATAAAATCTTCATCCGGAGCAATAAAAGCATGACCCGCACATGCTAATCCTATATCATTAAAACTGTTATATGCGCCGCTGTCGTTTTCTGACATGTATATTTTAAGCATGTCTACATTGGTATAATAAAGATTCCCATTCTTACTGAATGTGGCATAAAATACCCTTTTTGATGAATCATTAATTGGTGTATTTAAGAGCTCACCTTTACTCCATCCATTATTTGTTTTATATGAAAACCAGATTTTAGTAAATCCGGAATCAGAAACAGCATAAAAAATATTATTGCCATCGGGGCTATAAAATGCTTCTTGTTCCCAAAATCCCTCCTGGTTTAAATTTGCCTTTTGTGGCTGAAGCCACTTGTCACCAACTCTTTTCATATGTAACAAGCCATATGGCAGTGTTGTATCTTCCGACATTCCGGCATTGTAGAAGTATTCATCATGATTAGGAGATATGGCAAAAGCATATTCACCCCGATTGGTAATAGAGATGATTTCAGGAGCAAAAATTATTGCAGAATCCTTAGGTGGCGTTTGTCCAAGGTAATCTCCTGTGTGGTTCGAAATATATTCTTGCGAATATAACCCCAGGACAAGAAAAAAAAGAATACTGGTAAGAATACATTCTTTCATGATTTAGCATTTCTATCATTTAATTCCTCAATAAATTCTAATATCTTTTTTATTGACTTTTTTGAGTCAGCTCCAATCCAAAATAAGTGTCCCCATTCATTATTCAATTCAATAATCATTGAATTATCGATCATTTTATTTGAATGTAACGCATGTTCAAACGGAACGCTATTATCGTTTTTACTATGAATAATTAAGGTTGGGCATTTCGTTTTTGCAATTTCCTCATCATTTATGTTTTGCTCGATGTCATTTAGAAACCCGTTTTTAGAATTGTAGTGTTTCATTGAAGAAATGAGTTCGTGAATGTCATCCTTTTTTAGTTTGTGAATTGGGTTTTTTGAAAACTGAGGATAAAAACCTTTTGCTACCATATTTGGAAAAACGTTACTAAAAAAACGTATCATTCCCCATATTACTCCTTGAATATGTGGGTTAAACATTCTTTTCGCTGTTTTATAGGTTTTTCCATTTTTCTCAAGCCATTCCTTAGAAACAGCAGATGCCAAAATTAATTTTTTTACTTTTTGTGGATAATTTGCTGCAAGTTCAATGGCTGTCAATCCTCCTGCAGAAACACCATATACAATTACTCTGTCCAAAGACAAATATTCTATCAACTCTTTTATTAATTCTGCTGCTTGCTTCGGTGAATTATTATTGTCTAATGGTGTTTCCCCATATCCGGGGCGAGATGGTGTAATCAGCTGATATTTATTTAAATCAAAGCCCTTGTGGCAAAGTGTGTCTTTACAGTTTGAATGTCCGCCATGCATAAATAATATTGGAATGCCTTTCCCAACTGAACAGTATTCAATTTTTCCAAGTCTTGTATTTATTACCTTTTGACTCATTTTTCTGTTTCTTCTGCTTATACATAACGATTGAAAGAAGATTAGATGTGTAATAAAACACCTATATTTAGCGAAAACAAAGCTAATGGAAAATTCTCTTGGATGCTTGTAAGCTGGCTTGAACGATCAATTAATTTTATGCGGTGTTGGCATTCGTTTTTATTCAGGCATTTTGGTTTTGATAAATCCAGTTGGCTTTTCTAATCAAAAGACCTGTGTATTCTGTTTTATAGATAAATTGGATTCCAGAATCGTAACAGGATCAGCCGCATAAAGTAAATGAGAAAGCGAACAAACAGATTTATTAATTTTTTTTATTATTATTAACCTCATAAGTCCCGGGAATTTGCTGAGCAGATTCCTTCACTACATGCAAAACTTAGCGATGACTACAGAAATAAACCTAAACAAGCCAGAACCTATTCTACCTGGAAAACAATTAGAGTTGTTTGATCAATCTACAGATGTTAAGCTTACAATTAAAGCATTAGAAGCAGGAAAACCTATATTAATAACAGGGTTTTATAGCAATGGATTGTTACTTCTAAAGGAGTTGCATATGCATCTAAAAAGAAGCTTACCCAATAAGTCCTATCAGGAGCAACGCGAGTATCGGGCAGAATATCGTAAACTGTCTAATCTTATTTTAATAGAAATTGCCGATCATAAACTGAAAGTAAAAAAATCGCCTTCTATCGGTTGGTTAGAAAAACTTTATCCGGAAACCAGCGATTTCTTATTGTCCCTTCCTCAGGTTCAGGGACTAAATAGTGCCTGGCAGTGGTATCAAAATGGGATCTCCATTCCTGTATTGCGAAATAAAATACATCCATATTACGGTACTTATTTTCCTACACGTTTTGATCATTTGATACTATTCGACAATTGGCTGAAACGATATGAAGGACCTAAAAAATCTGCAATAGATGTTGGGATTGGCAGTGGAGTTCTTTCTTTTCAAATGATAAAGTATGGTTTTCAGAAGGTTTTTGGTACAGACACAAATCCCAATGCTATTATTGGACTAAAAGAGTTTATGGCAGATACAAAGTTGTCTAGAAAGATAGAATTAGATTTTGGTCATCTTTTTGGTAGTTGGACAAAGCAGACCGAATTGATTGTTTTTAATCCTCCCTGGTTACCAGAACCTCAGAACCTGGATAGAAATGACGAGTTTATTTATTACAATGCAAATCTATTCCCTGATTTTTTTTCTGAAGCAAAAAAAAGGCTGCTGCCTGAAGGAAAACTTCTTATCATATTCTCAAATTTGGCTCAAATAACGAATGTAACAACAGACCATCCAATAGAGAAGGAACTAGTTGAGGGGGAGAGATTTCAATTGGAAAAGTGTTTCAAAAAAACAGTGAAAGCTGCTTCTGAAAAAACAAAACGGGATCAATACTGGCGTTCTTCTGAAGAAGTAGAGCTTTGGGTACTTACTCACAAATAAGGTTTTGAGGAATAAAAGAACTGGACTTTCGTAAAGGGAGTGTAAATTAAACTCTGTCTGATTAATATTCGATTTATTTTCAATAATAGCATAAATCCTTCTGACTCATAGAAACTTATTGCTTTATCATTATCATCATAAACATCAAGCCATAATCTATGAAATTCTGGTTTTTAAAACGTTCCGCCGGCATGAGCATTGCAGGCCTTCAAGTTTTTACTCACCTAAAGATATAGAAACAACATATGGGAGAAATCACGATTATTTAAAATCGGTTTCTGGTTTCTAGCTTAAAGTACTCCAAATACCCCAAGTACTCCGGCACTTGGCACTCATCACCCGTCATTCACCTTCTGACTTCTGAATTAGTATAACGTCAGCGTACTGTTCAATAATAAATTTATAACTTTAATGTGTGGTTTTCAAATGAAGTAATTTGAAATGTCCGTTTTCTCATATATAAAATCCTTGCGAAGAATTTACACAAAAGAAATATGAAAGCAGTAATTTGTGAAAAATATGGCCCACCAGAAGTTCTTAAGGTAGAAGAATTTAGCCAACCTGTACCTAAAGAGAATGAAGTACTTATTAAAGTCTATGCATCAAGCGTGAATGCGGCGGATTGCAATGTTCGGGGTCTGTCTCAGATCCCAACCGGGCTTGGTTTGATTGCCAAATTAATGATTGGTTTTAGAAAACCGAAAATTAGTATTATGGGGTCTGTATATGCAGGCGTAATTGAGAAAACAGGTAAAAATGTAAAATCCTTGAAAAAGGGAGATGAAGTTTTTGGTTCAAGCGCAGGTCTGGGAGCCTATGCCGAGTATTTGTGCAGACCTGAAACAGGCGCCATAGCGATAAAGCCTGAAAACATAAGCTTTGAACAAGCCGCCACGATTCCTTATGGAGCATTAACAGCTTTATATTTTCTTCAAAAGGCTAAGATCAAGAGTGGTCAAAAAGTACTTATTCGGGGTGCTTCCGGAGGTGTCGGGTCTTATGCAGTACAACTGTCACATTATTTTGGTGCAAGTGTAACCGGAGTATGCAGCACAGCAAATACTGAATTTGTCAAATCCTTAGGCGCAGACAGAGTGATTGATTATAAAAAAGAGGATTTCACCAAGATTGGAGAAAAATGGGATATTATTTTCGATGTTGTTGTCAGGGATACTTCTTTTTCCAGATATAAAAAGGTCCTAAATCGAAAAGGATATTATCTTGCTGTTGCAGGTGGATTAGGTGATATGATTCATTCGGTTCTGACCTCCATTTCAGGCGGGAAAAAAGTATTATTTGGAGGCGGAACGGCAGTTGAAAAAAGTGAGAATTTCGTTTTTCTGAAAGAACTTATTGAAACAGGAAAATTAAAGCCTGTTTTAGACAGAACATTTTCTCTGGATGAAATCGTTGAAGCACACAGATATGTCGAAAATGGGCATAAAAAAGGAAATATTGCCATAAGCGTGGTTTCCGGTTCCTAAATATTAATCCATCATCCAGCACCTCCTCTGTTGTTTTAACGAAAGAGGATAATCCATAATCCATAATCCATAATCCATAATTCATAATCAATGGGATGCCGGCTACCGGATTTTTAATCAGGCCGTTGTAATAGACCAGCAGATGACGCAATCTTATGCAGATAAACTAGTATATAGCAATTTAACCATTTAGCAATTTAACCATGTAACACTGAAACACTGAAAC
>CAZASJ010000069.1:0-16278 GCA_964487735.1 uncultured Bacteroidales bacterium
ATTTTTCTCCTGGTGAGCATCCTTGACAGGAGTTCTGAGGTTTCAACGGAGGTTGTCCCGACAAGTACCGGCCGGCCTTTTCCAACAAGGACTTCAATTTCGTCGATGACCGCATTGAATTTTTCACGCTTGGTTTTAAATACCAGGTCCTGACGGTCGTCTCTCATGATCGGACGGTTGGTTGGGATCACAACGCAATCCAACTTATAAATATCCCAGAATTCACCTGCTTCCGTTTCAGCGGTACCGGTCATACCAGCCAATTTATTGTACATCCTGAAATAATTCTGCAGGGTAATGGTGGCATAGGTTTGCGTGGAGGCCTCAACCTTTACATTTTCTTTCGCTTCCAGGGCCTGATGAAGGCCGTCGGAATACCGCCTGCCTTCCATGATACGGCCAGTTTGCTCGTCAACGATCTTGATCTTGTTTTCCATGATCACATACTCTACATCTTTTTCGAAGAGTGCGTATGCTTTCAGGAGCTGGTTGACAGAATGGACCCTTTCCGATTTCATGGCGTACTCACGGATCATTTCGCTTTTCTTTGTGAGCCGCTCAGATTCAGGCAGGTTTGATTTCTCCATCTCAGCAATCTCACTGCCAATATCAGGGAGGAGGTAGAAGTTCGGATCTTTTGTGTCCTCTGTAAAAATTTCGACGCCTTTCTCCCGAAGGTCAATGGAGTTGTTTTTCTCTTCGATCACAAAATACAGCTCATCGTCGATCAGGTGCATCTTCTTGGATTGTTCTGCAAGGAAAAAGTTCTCGGTCTTTTGCATTTTTGCCCTTACCCCCGGTTCTGACAGGAATTTGATCAGGGCCGTATTCTTTGGAAGTCCGCGATGTGCCCTGAAAAGAAGTTCAGCACCTTTTCTTTGGCTCTCATCATTCGTTTCGTCGGCAAGTAATTTTTTCGATTCAGCAAGTATCTTGGTTACATAATTCTTTTGCGCGCTATACAACTTCTGAACCAGGGGTTTAAGCTCATGGTATTCATGTTTTTCTCCCTGTGGGGTAGGGCCTGAGATGATCAGTGGTGTACGGGCATCATCGATCAAAACAGAGTCGACCTCATCCACAATAGTGTAGTTGTGTGGCCTTTGTACAAGCTCTTCAGGGTTGCCGGTCATGTTATCACGGAGGTAATCAAAGCCAAACTCATTGTTGGTACCAAAGGTTATGTCAGCCAGGTATGCTTCGCGGCGTGGTTGTGAATTGGGATCATGTTTGTCGATGCAATCCACTTTCAGTCCCAGGAATTCATAAAGAACGCCCATCCATTCAGAGTCACGTTTAGCAAGGTAATCGTTCACTGTTACAATGTGCACTCCCTTTCCGGCCAGGGCATTGAGGTATACGGGAAGTGTGGCAACCAGCGTTTTTCCTTCTCCTGTTGCCATTTCGGCAATTTTACCCTGGTGGAGAACGATTCCACCAATAAGCTGAACATCGTAATGCACCATATCCCAGCGGATCAATGTACCTCCTGCCGTCCATTCATTCTTATAAATGGCTTTTTCCCCAACTATCTCCATTCCATCGCGAAATGGAGCCAGCATCTTGTCTAGCTCACTTGCGACTACCTCGATCTTTTCATTTTCCGTGAAGCGTTTGGCCGTTTCTTTCATCACTGCAAAGGCCTCGGGGAGGATGTCATTCAGGGCATCCTGGGTCTTTTCATAAATCGTTTTATCGATTTTATCGACCTGTTCCCAGAGCTTTTCACGCTCCATGATATCCTCTTCTGTCTCAATCCGGGCTTTTAGCTCAGTAACCTGGGCCTTTTCCTGCTCAATATAGCTGGCTATCCGCTCTCTGAAATTCGTGGTCATTCCCCTCAGTTCATCATGACTGAGTATTGCAATGCTGGCTTCAGCATCTTTGATTTTTTTCAAGATCGGATCGATCGTTTTGATGTCGCGGGTTGATTTGCTGCCCAATAGTGCGCCTAATACTCCCATTAAATATATTTTTTGTCCGCCAAAGGCGGATTTTTGTTGTCAATGATTCGGTTCCACAATATCAATTATCGTACCCTATGGAGAATACATTCATTTTCTGCCATTTCGGCAGGTTCAGGACAAAATTAGTAAAATTATAGGTACAGGAAACAGCATGCGGGACAGAGGGGGATGATATTCTTATGATTCCTGATAAGCGGAGATTGGATACTGGATGTCCCGAAAAAACAGAAATGGTTGATTTCATTGTTTTTCGTGGATCCTCGATCCCGGGGTCCGGGAATCGGGACTGGGTGCTGGAGAACGGCTACCGGCTACCGGCCACCGGAGACCGGAATTTTTAATCCGGACGTTGTATAAGCATCAGCAAATGGCGAAATCTTATACAGATAAATAAGCATCTGGCAATTTAACCACCGACTCCTCGGGGCAAGCACTGCCCACCTACGCTTTTCATCATCCGGAGCCATCCGTGAGCGCTGACCGCGTGTCGCCATAGCTTCAGCGGTGGCGCAGGCGCTGGTGAAGGATGAAAAGCTTCGGTGGATGAAAAAGCACTGAAACACTGAAACACTGAAGCTGGTCACTGGTTTCTGGCTACTGGTATTCTAGTTTGGGTTCTGGGTTCTTGTTCCCCGCCTTGCTCTTCGAAATGAAATGAAGGAGAGTCCCCCGTCCCTCGTACCACATACCCCATCACCACCGAGTCCTCGGGGCAAGCAGTTTAGTAATTAACTTTCCAGGTATCCGGCATCTGGCACCTGGTTTCTTGTTAGTGAAGAAGGCAAAGTGGAGAATCCATAATCCATAATCCATAATTCATAATCCATAATTATCTACTTCCAAACCCTCTTCTTATTGATCTCTTCTTTTCTTCTGAATGCTTCTTCCATATTAATATCAAAGCGATTGGCAATGGCGCAAATATAGATCAGGATATCTGCCAGCTCTTCTTCCACCGTGAAGATGTCGGAGTGCTCGTCGGTACTGATAAGCTCGGATTTTCGAACGGCTTTAAACAATTCACCCATTTCTTCTCCCATCAGGAGGCATTTTTGCAATACGGTCTGATCAATAAAGCCCCGTTCAATTTCAAGCTCATGAACATAGGCCTGGAGATTTGATAATGTAGCTGCGGCAAGTTCCGGCATATTGGATGTTTTTTGTAAGCATTAAGAACGCCGGCCTTATCAATAATGATAAAACCGGCGTTTTTTATATAGCTTGTTTTACTTTTTTAAGAGATCGCGGATCTCGGTCAACAGCACTTCTTCTTTTGTCGGAGCTGGTGGAGCAGCAGGTGCTTCTTCTTCCTTCTTTTCCATTTTGTCCTTCATTTTGTTGTATCCTTTAACGATCAGGAACACAGCAAAAGCAACGATCAGGAATGTGATGATGGCATTGATAAAAACACCATATCCAATGGCTACTTCAGTAACAGCATCGCCGGCACCTTCCATTGACTCAGCAATGGCCGGTTGCAGGACAAATTTTAAATCTGCAAAATCAATTCCTCCTAACAGCCAACCAATAGGTGGCATAATGATGAAATCAACCAGGGCTTTAACGATTGCACCGAAATAGAGAGCCATGATAAGACCTACAGCCATCTCCATTACATTCCCCTTTGCGATAAATTTCTTGAATTCTTTCATTTTTCTAATTTTTAGTTAACATTAGTGGGCTATGATTGTTATTTATTTTCATTTCATTCATTCAAATATACAAAATATTTTAAAGATTTTTTGATCTTTATCCTTAATTCTGAATTCTGTCTCCTGGTGAGTCTTTATGATTATTTATAGTAAAGCACAAATTTATTACTTTAGCCAAATATATAACAATCAAACTATGTCATTATGAAAAGAATATCTTTATCAACTGCCGTACTCAGTCTTGTGGCCTCTGTTTCATTCTTAATTTTTAGTTCTTTTTCATTCCCTGACGTGGAACCTGAGAATCGTGCTGCCACCGGGGGCGAACTGTCTTTTACGTTGAGGACGGTAAAACAGAACGGGAATTATGCACCCAAGCATGTTCTGGCGATATGGATTGAATATAATGATGGATTTGTAAAAACAAGGAAAGCCATGGCTGTGGCCCGTAAACAGTATTTGTATACCTGGAAGGATGCATCAAATTACAATGTAGTTGATGCCATCACAGGCCCTACCATCAGCAGTCATCAAACACATACCGTAACATGGGATTGCACCGATCTGGATGGAAACATTGTTCCCGATGGGGATTATGTTGTATATGCCGAGTTTACTGAGCAACATGCTCAGGGGCCTCTTTATTCCCTCACTTTTACCAAAGGCCCTGACCCTCAATTTATGACTCCTGCTGATGAAACATATTTTAAGGATATCGTCCTTTCATTCACACCCTTGTTGTGTGATTTTACTGCCGACCTTACAAGTATTTGCCAGGGCGAAGAAGTTGTATTTACAGATGCTTCTGTGAATGCTACATCATGGGAATGGAACTTTGGACAGGGGGCGCTTCCTGCCACTGCAAATACCCAGGGGCCACACACAATAAAATACACGGAGGCCGGCTCAAGAAATGTATCTTTAACCATCAATGAAAGCCTTAGTGAGATCAAAGAAGATTATATCAGCGTTCTGGATAAACCCGCTGCAGACTATGTTTATAGTGGCAGTGATATGACGGTTAATTTTACAAATAATTCAATAGGAGCTACTGCCTATTGGTGGGATTTTGGTGATGGAAATACCAGTACCGCCTCCGGCCCCGTACATATCTATTCCCTTGCAGGCACTTATCTTGTAAGCCTGATCGCAAGCAATGCAAATTGTGAAGATACCATTGTTCATGAAGTGATGGTTCCGCTTGTAGGAATTGAAGAAAAAAGTCGGGAAACCCTGGCCAGGGTATTCCCGAATCCAAATACCGGAAGCTTCTTTGTTGAGATCAGGAACTATCAGGAGGTGGATAAGATCAGATTGATCGATGCCAAAGGCCAACTGCTTAATACGCTGCTCAGCAATACACCCGACAAAGCATTGATTAGCATCGATCTGGGTGATGTGAAAAGCGGGATTTATTTTCTTGAGATCATCACCGGCAATGAGGTGATCATGAAGAGGGTGTTGATCCAATAGTTGGAAAGACAGCTTATTTACAGCCTTCTCTAACGGCCTTCAGGTCGTCGTCACTTTCCAGTGTTTTGAACGATCCGTCTCTGAGTTTTACCTTGACAGGATACTGAAATCCCGGACGTTGTTCGGCATCGGGGTTTTCACCATACCATGCGCGAATGGCAGTACGATTGTTAATATCGTCTTCGCTGTTTACGGTTATTGTTGAGGCATCCGGCATGATATAGGTTACCGGATATTCCAGTCGGAAACAGGGATCTTTTTCTTCCTCGCATTGCCTTCTCATCTGCTGCATTTCATCTTCGCTTGAAATCGTAACCGACTCTCCTTTGAAGATTGCCTGCACCGGATATTTCATTTTTGCACGTTCCTTAATGTTGGGGTATGCCTCGTGCCACTTTCTCATGGCCGCTCCAATTTCATTCCTGTCCTTGCCACTGATCTCCGATCCGTCGGGCATGATAAAAGTGACAGGATAGGTTATTTCCATGCAAATGACCTTGCTTGCCGCTTCTTTATCATTTCCTTTTGTTTTTTCCTTGTCTTTAACTTCTACCTGGTTACAGGCAAACAAAAAAGCTGTTAAAATGAGGCTGAGGATAAGTCCTTTTTTCATGATGTTTTTTTTACTTAAGTTCCAATGACAAATATAGGATGTTTCTTTTTTAAAACAGTGCTAACCGAATAAAAGTATCTAAGATTAAAATAGCATAAGACAGAAGACAGCCCTTTAATGATTATTAATTATGAATTATGGATTATGGATTAGTATCCAGTATCCAGTATCCAGTATCCAGCATCCAGTATCCAGCATCCAGTATCCAGCATCCAGTCCCGATTCCCGGTCCCCGGGATCGAGGATCCTCGAAAAACAATGAATTCAAAGAATTCTGGTTTTTCGGGATATCCAGCATCCACTTTGTTCACCGAAGCTTCAGCGAAGGTGAAGCATCTAGCATCTAGTATCAGAGCTTCATGGCAACATGGCTAAACTGCTTGCCCTAAGGACTCGGTGGTTAAATTGCCAGATGCTTATTTATCTGTATAAGATTTCGCCATTTGCTGAGGCTATTTCCATGGCCGAATTAAAAAAATCCGGTCTCCGGTAGCCGTTCTCCAGATTCCATTATCTACTTTCCGCATCCCATACCTCCAAGCACTCCAAGTACTCCTAATGTACCACCCTCATCACCTCCCTTTCCAGCTCATCCCCGGGTTCGGGGGCTGGATAAACAGCAATATTCCCTTCTACATTGATTATTACAAATAGCGGAAGGTTGCGGATGTTATAAAGATCATAAACATGGGGATCGTTCCCGTAATGTGCAAAGGTCCAGTGGTAACTGCCATTGTTGGCAATGGGAATATAGGCCATGGGGTCATTATCCATCGAGATTGAAATGATCTCAAGGCCTGCTCTGTAAACATTATACAGTTCGGCCAGTTTTTGCAAGGAATTGTCGGTGCCTGTCTGTCCACTCCTGAAGAAATGGAGCAATATGGGCTTTCCTTTGATGCTTTTCAGATCGAAGCTGTTGCCTGCAATCCCGCTAAGATTAATGTCGGGTGCAGCAGTGCCCGGAGCAAGATGCCTGAGTGTTTCCAGGAGGTTGGCCGTGATGCGCTTATGTATAGGGTTTGATGTGGCCTTGTTGAGTTCTTTGAGCATTTTGAGCAATTGCGTTTTCTTGTAGGTCGCATTGTGATACAATCCTTTGAGGCTATGGATTAGCACCAGTTCCCTGAAATCTTTATTCTGAAGGTAGGGCACAGTGGCCAGGGAATCCAGGATGCCGTGGTAATCAGCATTGTCATTTACTGTAATGATCAGGTTGGATATGGTGATCACATCCGGGGAGGTGATCAGGAATTTTTCAAAATACTCATCAAAGAAGAAAGTATATTCAATGTTGTTATACAAGATGGGTTTATCTGCAAAGTATTCAGCGGCCAGGGTGTTCTTCCCTTTTAATTTTGCAAATTGTTCAACATCAGCCATTTTGTAGGTAATAAATTCCTGAAAGTAGGGATTGTTGGCTGAAGCGAAGGCAGAATCAATTTCTGCCCTGAATTGGGATACTCTTGACCTGTCGTGGAGCCTGTAGATATGCTCAAAATTCTCCATCACGAACGTATTATACATGGCGTTGAATTTCCAGATGAGATTGTTCAACTCATTTGCTTCGATGTTCAGGAGTTCATAGGTCAGTCCCTGTCGGTCGAAATAGGATGCAAGCTGGTTTTCTTTGTTGTAATGAATATCCAGCTGATATGAATTTCCGGGTTCAAGGAAGAGTTCTCCCCGCTGGTAGTTGATATCGAGGAAGGCTGCTGTTGTTTCTTTCAGGTCAAATTCCATGGAGAATGCGCCTTTTTCATCAATTTTGCTTGTTGCCAGGGTAATGGTTTTCAGGGAAATGAAATCATCAAAGGCCAGGATGCGAATCGTCTGTCCCTCAGCTCCGCTTACCACACCGGATAGGTGAGTATGTTGCGCCGTAAGGTGAAAGGCGATAAATAATATAAGGATGAGTGTTGAAGATCTCTTCATGATGGGTCAATTTGTTGCGTCAACTACTTAACGAAGAGAAGGAATCATTATTATACGTCTGTTGTTGCTTAATCTAATTCCACTTCCTTTGGTACAAACTGCCCTGCATCACCACCATGGCGGAGAATTTCGCGGACGATGGAAGAGTTGATGGCTGTATGTTCAGGTGCTGAAAGCAGGAAAACCGTTTCAATTTCAGGGAACAGTTTTTTATTTACCTGTCCGATGCTTCGTTCGAATTCAAAATCGGCTGAAGTACGCAAGCCACGCAGTATGAAGTTTGCGTTTATCTGTCTGCAAAAATCCACTGTCAGCCCTGAATATTTAGTAACCTCTACTTTAGGTTCAGCAGCAAAGGTCTTTTCGATCCATTGCATTCGTTGTTCAATGCTGAAATGGCTTTTTTTGTCGGCATTTTCGCCTATGGCTACGATCACTTTATCGAACATTTTACATGCTCTTTCTATGATGGATTGGTGCCCGATGGTGATGGGATCGAAGGATCCGGGGAAAACAGCTGTCTTGCTCATGCTTCGCAAATTATAGATTATGCCCTTCGATTTCGCTCAGGGTGACATTATGGATGTTACTCAAAATTCAACCTTCAAAACTTTTTATTCAAAGATACGTCTTTTCTTTTTTGTGGTTGTCGATTGCTTTATAAAGTACTTCGGTGATCGACCGAAAGGTCTTGTTGCTTTTTTTCATGGCTTTTGCAAAGGGGATCCATTTCACTTTTTCGATGCCTTCTTCCAGGGCGGGTGTCATTTCCTGTTTTCGTTTGGCTTTCATGGTAAACCAATGTGTTTTTTTGATGATCAGGCGTTTGTTTCTTCTGTAAAAATGATAGGTTACAGTCAATTTCTTTTTTGCTTCAAGGTTTTGAATGCCTGTTTCCTCCATCACTTCCCGCAGGGCTGTTTCTCTGTTTTTCTCGCCTTTATTCTTTTTCCCTTTTGGCAGGTCCCACCGGCCATGGCGGAAGATCATAAGCACTTCATCTTTTTTGCTGATAACGGCTCCTCCGGCTGCTTTCGTTACTTTAAATCTCAGTATGAAGAGTTGAAAGAGCTTGTCTGCATTTTTTTTGCGAAAAACCACGAGGGTATTGGACTTTTTGGTTTTAAGAAATCGCTCAAATTCCAAAGAAAGCTGTGGCATGCTTATATAGCGGTAGAAAACAGTGTTTTTCCCTTTCCCCGGCATGTTCATGTTTTCCGTGAACAAAACCACCTTGTCTTTAATGAAGATTTTAAAGTTTTGATGCATGGGGCTGGCGATACGCTAATGTTGGTGCAAATTACTAATTTATTTGGAAAATGACAGCCTGTCTGTGTTTGATGTAGGTTCTTGGTTCCGGGTACCAGGTACTGGGTAGTTTTCCTGGTCATTGCTTATTGAAAGGTAGATTGGAGAATCCATAATCTGTCTCGTCCTAAAATACGTCTACAGGTTTAACAATAATTTATGCCACATTTTTATGGACCATATTTGGAGTTTTAAAGTTTAAAGATAAATGTAATCTTTTGTTATTATATAAATTTATTGCCTGTATACTCAGATTCCTTACATCTTGAGTTGATTTAAAACACTGATCTAAAAAGAATTCGTCTTTCAAAATTCCATTCACTCTTTCAGCCATTGCATTTTCGTAGCAATGATTGTCTTCAGTCATGCTGATTTTAATGTTGTTTTTCTCCAGTATGCCGGTATATTGATAACTGCAATATTGAATGCCTCTGTCGGAATGGTGAATGAGGCTGTAATTGCGAGGGAGTTGTTTTAAGGCTCTTTTTAACGCTCTCAGGCATCCTGCCAGCTCAAGTGAGTCACTAATATCATAGCCCACAATTTTACGAGAGAAAGCATCTGTAATTAATGCGAGATAGCAATGTCCCCGAGTAAGCTTAATGTATGTTATATCGCTTACCCATACTTGATTGGGTCTGTTAATCGCAAGGGTTCTTATCAAGTTAGGATGCTTATGGAATCGATGCCAGGAGTTTGTGGTTCGAACATAGTTTTTCTTTGGTCTTACAAGCATTTTATTCTTTCGTAACAGATCAAAAAGTTTATCACGACCAAACTTGATGTCTTGATTTGCCAGATCTTGAGAGATAGCCTTAAATAGCTTTCGAACTCCTTCTCTGGGAAGATCCGCTCGACGTCTGAGAACTTGTTTCAAAACCTTATCCTCCTCCTCTATTTTTTGCTTGTTTCTATAGCACATTTTATAAAAAGAGTCTCTACTTATTTCAATGCCTTCACAAAAAGCTTTAATGGAGCAAAACTTGCATTGCTTTGCTCGAATGATTGCCTGAGGAACTACTTTAGATTTAGCTTTTTTTTTAGTTCATCTACATTTTTATAGCCCATCTCTTTTGCTGCATAATCAAGATAAGCTTCATCTAAAAACCCTTTAATGTCTTTCTGAACTAAGAGTTCTTTTAACTGTTTGTTCTCGTCCTCAAGCTTTTTAATCTTATCAATGTCGTCCATGGTTTCAATTTTGATTCTTCTATTTAATAAATCAAATTTACCATACTTTTTTATCCAAGCATAAATACTAGCAGGAGCAATATCATATATTCGACTGATCTCTCCTTTAGTATACTTTCCTGAATCTAACTCAGATAAGATTTGTAATTTAAAAGCTTCGCTGTAATGTTTAACTGTTCTGTCATCTTTTAACATGTCTACTAATTTTTGTAGACATCATTTAGGACGGGTCAATCAACTCGGCACTCATCACTCGGCACTCATCACTCGGCAATCGGCACTCATCACTCTACCCGGTATCCGGCACCCGAATTATCTTTTTACAAACTTCCCCCTCATCAAATTGCCATTCACACTATTAAGTACCACAATAAATACCCCAGAGGGATAATTGGAAACATCAACACGAGTTTGGCTTTGGTCTTTCGGGATGATTAACTCATCTTGCTTTCTGCCATATAAATCGTAGATGAAGATCGAGGATCGAAAATCGAGGATCGAAAATCGAAGCTGTAACTCAGTAGTGGCAGGGTTAGGATACAACTCCATCCTCCCTAATTCTCCCCAGCTCCCTATCCCCTCATCCTGGATGCCTACAGTTGAATCTGATATTTCGAATACCCAATAGCGGGAATCTCCCAAATCATTAAAATCACAGCTTACATCATATGAAGGTCCTCCTTGGGTTTCTGCGGCTATGACAAAACGATGGTCGTTATGTTTATGTACCCCATGCCATACAATTTCATTGGTAACACCACCAAAGCATTGTTGTTTTAGCAAATTTCCTGCATTGTCTACCTCTATTATCCAAATATCACTACGGTCATTGATAGAATGGTTGCCTGAAACATCCCCATCGTTCGATTCAGTACTACCAACAATCTGGTATCCGCCATTTTGAGTTGGAAAAATGTTTTCTGCAAATTCACTATCGGTTCCACCAAGGCACTTCTGCCATAACAGATTACCCTCAAAATCGACTTTAACTAACCATATATCGTAGTCCAATCCGGCCAATCCGTGCAAGCCACTTACATCACCATCATTTGACGAAGTACTCGAAACAAGGATATATCCATCATCTATCTCATATAGAGCATCAATTTGTTCACTTTCAGAACCTCCATAGCATTGTTGCCATTCAGTATTGCCATAAGGATCTAATTTTATTAGAACAGCATCAACTTTTTCATGAATGTTATCACATAGGATATTACCTCCATCCAGTACCCTGGCTGAACCACCAATAAGATATCCCCCATCTGATGTTTGGATTATGGCCATACCATAGTCAGCATTTGTGGAACCAAAACTCCGATCCCACTCCTTATTGCCCAGGCTATCAAGCTTTAGCATCCACCAATCGCGAAAGCCAAAAAACTCGCTTATATCACCATCGTCAGATTCGGTAAAACCAAAGGCAACCAAACCACCATCATTTGTAACAATTCCATTTAAAATATTATCAAACCAAGTACCCCCATAAATTTTGTCCCATAAAATGTTTCCGTTGCTATCAATCTTTACTATCCAATAATCAGGCGATCCCGGATAGGGATCGAAAGTAATATCACCATCTGAAGATTGTGTTACTGCAAGGATAAAGTATGTATTATCATTATATTTCAAAATACAGCGGCCTCCATCCCAATTTGTGCCTCCATAGGTTTTTTCCCATAGCATGTCGCCGTTACTATCTGTTTTAACAAGCCACACATCATCAGAGCCATGATTAAAGCTAATATCCCCATCGGTTGATTCAGTGGCTCCTAGTATCATGTATCCACCATCAGCATTTTTTACAACATCCTCAGGTACATCCTTATAAGATCCACCAAAACAATTCTGCCAGTTGATTTGAAAGTCCTGGCTTCTGGCCTGACAAGTAATTAAAGCTATCAGAACAAATAGGAAAAATAAGTTTTTCATAGAAATGATAAAAAATATCACTTCCCCGGAGTTCGGGGAAGTGATGGTAAAGTTACTTATTTATTATGATCTTTCCTGATTTACTCATTCCTGCTACTTTCAGGGTATAAATATATACCCCGGCACCAACATCACGTGTATCCCAGGTTTTTTTGCCTTGCCTGCCGCTAACAGGTAGGTTTATAATGTTCTTGCCGCTAACATCTGCAATATGGATCACTGCAATATTCTCTGTGGATGGCAAAGAATAGCTAAAAGTGGCCCATTGACTGGCTGGATTAGGGTTAACCGTAATATCTAATCCGTAGGCCTGGTTCAGGGCATTCATATTCACCCCCTGGTTTTTGTAGCCCGCATTTGCATCCACATTGGGGCAACAAGGGAAATGATAGCCATAGGCATATTCGAGCAAACCCCTGGCCTGGGCACCGGCTGAGGAATTGCTGTTTAAAGCAATATCAGCAAGCTGGTCAATCTCAACTTGTGTAAGCTGCATAGTATTGCGTCCCTGCTGGTATAATAGCTGGTGCAGATTAAGTATATCCATATAGTAGACATGCTCAAGGGAATCGGCACCGCTTAATCCATACAATTGAGGTAACATATTGGCCAGAAGTAAAGCATCGGTATAGTTTCCTTCCTGTACGTAGCTGGCAATGATCTGCTCATCGGCCCTGATGCCTCCAAGGTTATCGAGCCAGTTGCGAAGCTCTTCATTGTCGCTCACCGAGTCATTTAAAATGCTACGGATCATATCGTGACATGCCCTAACCATGTTTCGCTTATACTGTGACATCTGGTGTTCGAGTACAGTTTTATAAGTAGTACCTGTAGAAACAGATATAAGAATGTCGATCATATATTCCGGTAAAGGATCTTCTTTGTTTTCCAGATAGCTGATCAGCGTATCCTTTTTTAACTCATCCGGGTTGGCCGATAATATCTCCAATAGCACATCATCAGGGAACACATCGGTACGGTCAGCTGCCTCCTTCAACACCTCTTCCGACAGATGAGGTGAGTCACCTAACAATTGGGCGCGAAGTGCCCACATATCATCGGGTTGGGTAGTTTGTATATCCAGCAATTCAGCATCGGTATCACCACCATCAATATACGAATCGTATATGGCTTTTACACTGTTATAATCTGTAAGGTTGGTGAAATAATCCAGCTCCAATTGAACTGTTTGTTGTGCATTTTTAACTACTGCTCCACCACCATAATGTGAAAGGCATGAATTGTCAAAGCTTTTAGGTTCCTCGGTAGTGTATTCCAGTTTGTCTTCATCGGGTATCTCGTCCGGGCAGAAATCACAATAATAGTATCCCACTCTATAGAATCCACCATTGTAAAAATGCCAGGTGGCACCTGTTTGTGAAAAAGTATTTCCTGCCACCACATCATCATTTCCCTGGTTGTCTTGAACCCCGGAGGTATTACCATCCGCCACAAAGAAATCAGCATAATTGCCGGTGTTGTCATTGCAGAAATATGCTAGACCTTCATTAAAGTGATTTCCACTCCAATTCTTCCCTTCACTATAATTGGCATAACTGATTCCCTCAAAAGTATTGTGGTAAATCTCATTTACATCGGCCCCATCTTTAACTACAATACCAAAATAATTGGCTTGTTGTGCTCCGGTGAATTTTTTAAATTCGTTTTCTTCAATGGCAAAGCCTGTTGAGCCATCGAGGTAGATGCCAAAGCTGTTGTTAAACAAGCAGTCTGTTTGGTCGGTAGTATTATTAAAGCCAATGTTAAAGTCGCAGTTAAGGACTATAGGGTTATCTACATATACAATCTCAGCTCCTAAAGCATTATCGCTATATACTGCACGATTAACATATACTGAGTTTGAAGAATAAAGACCCGTAGCATAAATACCTCGGTAGAAACCTGTGAAGGTACATTTATCGTAATCATCATCCGGACAGGGCTGGGTGGTTGAAGTGCAATAGGCCAGTGCATCAAATCCTGAATTATAGGCAGCGATGCCTTTGTTCCATTCCTGTACATTTTGTGCCAAAGCTGACAATGTGAAGTCACAGCCACGGAATTTAACACCATCTACATGATTAAGGTCAACATGTTTATAGAACATATATGTACCAAAGTATTCTTCCGTAATTTCAAATGTGCAGTTTTTAAAGTAAGCACTATAATCCATCTGCATATCTACAAAATTAGGGTGATAGTTATCGTAATACAAGGCATGAATAGATTTTGCATTGTTGCTGAAAGTGGAACCAATAGCCCTGATTATGCCACCTGTTGTTTGATAAGGTTGAGGAGCTTCAGGATTCCAAAGATTGACAGCAATTTTAGCGTTTTTGATTGTTGAATTATTGAGTTCAAGATAGCCCTGATAATAATTTCCATTTGCATCTGGGAATTGGTGCCAGGATCTATCTCCGTGAACTTCAATCCCTTGCCACATTTCAAAAAAACACATATCAATCCTGTCAAATGTTGAGTTATCAGCAATTAGCTTTCCTCCTTTTTCAATGATAATTTTTCCATTGTTGGCAAAATGCACACTAGAATTAAGTAGATTGAGTGTTGCTCCCGATTCGATAGTTAGATTGTATTTAAATCTGTAATTTTCATTTGTCCAGGTTTGATCACTACCAATTGTAACCTCATAGTGAAAATCATAATTTTCATCAATATTGATATAGCCCTCGCCTATTTGATTAATTGAACAAATATCGGCACAATTTGGAGTTGGTGTAATATTTAGGTCAGGATTTACTCCCATAATATAATCCGTTTCCATGTTTACTACTGAGTTTTGAGCAACTAAATTCAATGTGGCTGTTTCATCGACACATAAATATCCAAAGCTTTCAACATTTAGCGTCGAATTTGCCTGAAGAGTTAGTATTCCATTTTCAGTTACACGCAGGGTACCGTCCTCATGAACATTTGATATACAATCGCGCATACTCAACGTTGATACTTCACAATAGCCTAAATCATGCACTTGAATACCATTCCAATCGTTATAGCCACAAGCAGCAATGCCAGACAATGATGTATTATCCTGAATGATCAGTTCACCACCTCCCTGGACAATGAATCCGGCTAAATAGTCAAATTCCACATTGGAATTGTTTTTTATCACTAACGAACCACCATTGCCAATAATTATATCATGATCAATTTTATAATCTTCCTGATCCCATTCAACAGGGCTATTGATAATAAATGGCCCTGTGTAATTAAATAAGTCGGGGTCTGTTAAAACGGACACAGAAACAGACTCTATTCTTCCGCCTGCATCGGTCACTTGACATGTATAAGTGCCGGGTGATTATCCTGTTGCAGTTTGCGTTGTCTGAGCTAAGGGGTCATCCCACAAAAATAAATACGGAGAAACTCCACCCTCTGGGACTGCAGTTGTCGTACCATTTGATAGCCCTGAACATGTTTCATGAGTAGAATAGCCAGTAACGGTGAAAACAATATAGGTTGAACTTGTGGGCAAATGGTAGACAATGTCACCTGTCCCATAAATATCATCGTTACTATTAACATTAACAGTCAGAATATTATTATCAAAGGTATTTGTACGTGGGTCAATCCTGCCTAAGTGAGTTCCGTCATTTGCTACGGCATAAATTAATCCGTCAGACGCCGTTGATAACCATGTGTTCCCAAATTCATTATTATCAGACAATACTGTAATTGAACCATTGCTTACTTCCAAGGCAAATATCCCACCATTATTTGAACCTCCAGTTGCACTAAAATATAAAATATTGTCTGATGGTTCTGATGAAAACTGAATTCCACGTACATGGCCATATGTGTTTGGATCTACGGCAAATATTTGGTGTGATACATAATCTCCAATGGAATTGAGATTTACGATTATAAGGTCTCTATAATATTGTCCTGGATCAAAGTTTAAAAATGCCAATTTGCTATTATCTGGAGATATATCAATGAAACTAGTGGATAAATCTTGAGAATCAAAATCTGGATGACTATCATCAAGCAATGTATTATTGAATGAAATTGAACTTCCAGTAATATTGAATTTTTGTAATCCATCATTGTGGTTACAGGCATATAAATAATCATTTCCGCCTATATTTGTTGCTGCCAGGCCACAAATCCAATCTGAGAATTTAATAGATGTTCCGGCATTTGTAATCGAAACATTGTTGTTATTGCAATCGACAGTTGCGTATGCTAT
>CAZASJ010000070.1:0-15989 GCA_964487735.1 uncultured Bacteroidales bacterium
TTTGAAATTGATACCAGCATCCACTTTGTTCACCGTAGCTTTTCATCCTTCGCCGTGGCTTCGGATGATAAAAAGCGAAGGTGAAGTATCCAGTCCCGATTCCCGGTCCCCGGGATCGAGGATCCTCGAAAAACAATGAATTCAAAGAATTCTGGTTTTTCGGGATATCCAGTATCCAGAATCCAGTATCCAGTATCCAGTATCCAGAAACCAGAAACCAGAAACCAATGACAGATCAACAAAACACAGACACTCCATCAGCTCCTGAAAAGAAGAAAATGAAATTCAATATCCTGCCCGTGATCGGTGCCGTTGTTGGGGCCCTGGGCGGATACATTTACTATATACAGGTAGGCTGTTCGTCGGGAAGCTGCGCCATCACTTCCAATCCCTATCTCAGTATGCTATGGGGTGCTGCAATGGGATATTTGGTATTTGATCTTTTTTCAAAAAGAAAAAAGACCAGGAAATCTGACAGATGATATCTGATATTTGATATCTGAGGTGCTTAGTGGCTGCAAACTTTTGCTGATAATATCCGGCATCCTGCCCATTCACAACAACTTCCACACTACCCTTCCAAGTTAAAAAATGATGAGTTATCATCACGGGAGTCGAGTGATTCGCATCAAACTTGCAACAGACATTTAGTAAGAACCCTATGAAATATTACCGGATACTAATAATTCTGAAATATAAATCTCAGAAACGCTTCACCGGACTGCACGGTATATGATTTTAAAGTTCCGCCAGCGCTTTTTTATCCTTTCCGGGCAGGTTCTTAACGATCAATGCGTACGATTGATCGATCCATTCTTTTATTTGCCCGACATCAATGCTGCCATCGATCAAAATGTGATTCCAGCTGCCCCTGAAGTAGCGGGCCTGATTAACTGAAGGGTAACGTTCACGCATATTGAGAAACTCTTCCGGATCACATTTTAACACCACGCCAAAAGCATCCTCCAGATCGGTAATGGCAAACATTTTATTCATAACTTTAAATACAAGTGTTGTTTCATCGAAAGGAAAGCTCTCTGTACTTCCTGTCTTTGATAAACAATATTCCCGAAGCTCTTCTATATTCATGTTTAAAACTAATTCATAGCAGTGAAGTAAAAAATACATTAATTTTGAGGCCTGTAAGGACCGGGGATTCTTGCCAATGGCAATTGACAAAATCAATTGCCTTGATTTTTATGGGCCCTTGACCTTATCTTTGTAGAACAAATATATGCAAATATGGCTTTAAAGAGAAAAACCTCCGACCTGAAAAAAAGGATGCGAGATGCCCTTCAAGGTGGTGGATCCAAAGCAATAGAGAAGCAGAAGTCCATTGGTAAGCTCACCGCCAGGGAGCGTATCATTCACCTGCTCGATCCAAGATCTTTTCACGAATACGATATTTTTGTCGAACATGCTGCCAAGGATTTCGACATGGATAAAAAACACCTGCCGGGAGATGGTGTTGTTACAGGCACAGGAACCATCAGCGGTCACTCAGTATGTATTTATGCACAGGATTTTACCGTTGCCGGTGGATCCCTGGGTTTAATGCATGCACGAAAGATTACCAAGATCATGGACCACGCTATGAAATTAGGCGTGCCCATTATCGGAATCAATGATTCAGGTGGAGCCAGGATACAGGAAGGTGTGAATTCACTTGCCGGATATGGTGAGATCTTTTACCGCAATACCCAGGCATCAGGGGTCATTCCTCAAATATCGGTTATCCTGGGGCCTTGTGCCGGAGGAGCTGTATATTCACCTGCCCTTACTGATTATGTTTTTGTTGTGGATAAGATCTCCAAGATGTTTATCACCGGACCGGAGGTTATTAAAACAACTATTGGAGAAGAGATCTCAATGGAAGACCTGGGCGGTGCACGCGTGCATTCTGAGATCACCGGAAATGCCCATTTCTTTGCCGAAAGCGAGCAGGAATGTTTTGACCAGATCAAAGAACTCATCACCTATATTCCCTGGAACAACCAGAAGAAAGCAGATGCATTCCCCAAAAAAGCCCCACGCACGCGAACCTACAATATAGATACAGTAATCCCTACTGATCCTAAGCAACCCTATGATGTAAGGGATGTGATAAAATCTATTTGCGATGATTCTGTTTTCTTTGAAATACAGGAAAAATTCGCTGCCAATATTGTAATTGGATTTGCAAGGATGAATGGAGAAACTGTTGGTTTTGTTGCCAATCAACCGCTGGTTCTTGCCGGTGTACTTGATGTGGATTCATCCGACAAAGCAGCACGCTTTATCCGCTATTGCGATGCCTTCAATATCCCACTGGTAACGCTCGTCGACCTACCCGGATACCTGCCCGGTGTTGACCAGGAGCATGCCGGAGTGATTCGTCATGGCGCCAAAATTCTATATGCTTATTCTGAAGCTACCGTTCCTAAGCTTACCGTAGTCTTACGTAAAGCCTACGGCGGCGGATATATTGCCATGTGCTCACATCACCTTCGTGCCGACTTTGTATTTGCGTGGCCTACAGCCGAGATTGCAGTTATGGGTCCTGAGGGTGCTGCCAATATCATTTTCAGGAATGAGATCAAAAATGCCGAGAATCCAGAAGAGGTAAGAAAGCTGAAGATAAAGGAATATAAAGATAAATTTGCCAACCCATATGTAGCAGCGGCCTATGGTTATATTGATGCTGTTATTGAACCCAACGACACCAGGCGTATGCTAATCCACGCCCTGGAGATCTCTGTCAACAAACAGGAAACTCCACCTAAAAAGAAACATGGTGTACCACCATTTTAAAACTGATCACCATGAAAAAAGATGAAAAATTTGAGGGTAAAATGAAGTCACTGCTGGTGGATGATGTCAAATACCGTACGCTGCTGACCAAGAAATTCGAAAACCGTAAGCCATACGAGCCCAAGGATCCGAAGATGGTATTGGCATTCATACCCGGTACCATACGAAAGATTAGCGTTCATGCGGGTGATAAAGTTAAAAAGGGTGACCTCCTGCTGATCCTGGAGGCCATGAAAATGAAAAACAGGATCTTAAGCCCCTTTGATGCTACCATAAAAGTTGTCAAAGTTAAAACAGGCATGATTGTTCCTAAGAACAGCATCCTCATCGAACTCGAATAAAGCTATTTATTAAGTTTCTTCAGATAATCCGCATATAACTTATTGTTCTTACGGATAAAAGCCAGAATATTATCTTTGCCACCGGCATTGATGGCTGATGTTATGAAGGATATGGGTAGTTCTTCCCATGAATTAAGCAATTCTTTCTTGTAGGCCGTAATTGCTTCCTCCAGGCGGGGCTTCGACAGCTTATCCGCTTTGGTAAAGGCGATCACAAAAGGCAATTGCATGGTGCTCATCCATCCCATGATCTCCAGGTCAGGCTTTTGGGGTTCATGCCTGGAATCGACAAGGATAAATGTACAAACCAGGTTTTCCCTCCGGCTAAGATAATTATTGATCATGCCCTTCCATTTATTCCGTTCAGAGCGGGAAATCTTTGCGTATCCGTAGCCCGGCAAATCCACGATATACCATTCTTCATTCACGACAAAGTGATTGATAAGACGGGTTTTGCCCGGTGTTTGACTTGTTTTAGCAAGTTTCTTACTCCCAAGCAGCATATTGATGAGAGAGGATTTGCCTACATTTGATCTGCCTATAAAGGCATACTCAGGCAATTTCCCTTCCGGGCATGAAGCTACATCCGGACTGCTTATCAGAAAGTCGGCGGAAATGATCTCTGGAACTTTATTTGCCATTTTACTTTTTGTAAGAGGAAATATGTCGGTCTTTCTTGTAATCGTAAATATCTGCAATGGTCACATTAATGCCCATTTCCTCAACACCTCCAAAACCTTCGTTTAGAGCTGCCCCGAATGAACGCATCGTGGCAGACAGATTCATGTATGCATTGAACAAAGGAGGAATGCCCTCCTTCAAAGCACGAATCTTGTGTACCAGTATCTTATAGTCCTCATCATAATTGCACCCTGTAAAAATACTCTTTAGAACTTTTTCTGATGTGTTTGATTCGACAGCTGTTATAGGTGTCATCAGTTTTTCCTTATCCGGAAAATACTTATCAATGAAATAATATAAAAGATCTTTGGCCAATGCATCATAGTGAGGATACATCGTTACCTTCCCGAAAAGGTACTTAATGTCAGGATTATCTATTATGATGGATCCCAAACCGTCCCATATATTATCGAGCGAATACATGCCCCTGCGCAAATCAACAGTGGGCTGGTAAAAGGTTTGCACGAAACTCCTGCCAAGTTCGACAGTTACCGGCCGATACTCTTTTATAAATTTTTCAGAAATATTAAATAACTTTCCCGTTGGCGTATGCAGGCTGCCATCTGCATTTATGGCAATGTCCTTTCCATGAATAAATCGATAGCCGCCAATAATTTCACGCTCATCAGGATCCCATACGATCAATTGCTTGAACGGGACTTCATCTGTATCATACTCATCCAGGTCGAGGGCTTTACCCGTGCCGCCACCGGCATCCCTGAACGTCATCTCTCTCAAACGCCCGATCTCTCTTAAAGTGTTTGGTGAGTCGTGATGGGTAATTACAAAAATCTTATTATTGGCATTATTGGTATCCCTGATGAACCTGTCATCATTCAATTCCTTTTCTATCAATGCCCTGTCAACTGGAGGTATGATGGTTTCCATATCTTAGAGATTGTGCTGTTCTTTAAGTTCATACACCTTGTCCCGGAGCATAGCTGCCCACTCAAGATCGCTCTTACTACGGTCAAAAGTTTCCCATGGAATGGGATCACCGATCACAAAGTGAATGGTATTGTTGTTTTGCTTATATACTTCATTTACCAGGTAAAGCATCTCGAGGTTTGCTTTAACGCCCAACCAGGTGCGAAAGTTTGAGAGATTATAAAAGAAATTAGAGTTCTTCCCATCCATAAAAACAGGAATGATATCCCGTTTATGTTGTTTGGCTTTGGTTACCATGGTTTTTTTCCACTCCAGATCCCTGATCTTTCCACCCTTTTTCCGTGATACCAATCCTGCAGGAAAATAAAGTAACATCTTTTCAGATGCGAATGTTTCATTGAACAACCTGATATTATCCGCATTGCTCCCATGCTTATTGATTGGAACAAAAAACATCTTCATATTATCTATACCAAGCAGAATATCATTCACAGGAAATACAAAATCTGTTCTCACCTTCGAGATGGCTGTCATAAATGCAATGCCGTCCAATCCTCCAAGTGGATGGTTAGAAGCCATCAGGTACCTTCCTGTCGGAGGGATCTTTTCTTCGCCAATCACTTTCAGGTTTACATCGAACTCATCCATGATGGCATAAATAAAGTCCAACCCCATCTTATGGCCATTCCTGCCAATGAAATCATTGACATCATCCTCATGTACGATCCGGCGCAAATAATTAAACACAAACCAAGGCATGAAGCGTGCAAGTTGCGGACTCTTCTTTCTGATTACTTCCTTAAGGTCTATGAATTTCTCTTTTTTCTCCAAGTTATCGTGTTTTCGCAGTATTCAAAAGTTGTCAAAACAAGCGTTTCTCTTACAAAAATACGACTATTTCCATTGCTTTCGACATACCCTAAACAGGACCCGAAAAAGAGAACGCAAATGACTGAATATTTGATTTTTACGCATCAATATTCTGTATCCGCCACTAAGCCTTAATTCTGATATATTAACATTTTGTTGAAAAATAATGTAACAAAAAATGATAAAAAGTGGTAGAAAGTGGTAAAATGTGGTAAATCATTTCATATTTTTACACAAAATTGAATTTGAGTGTCGAATATTATCGGGACATACGAGTGTAAAGTTGATGTAAAAGGAAGGCTTATGTTTCCTGTTGCATTCAAGGGCCAGCTTGATGAAAGCCTTGCAAAGGGTTTTGTCATTAAGAGGAGCATCTTTCGCAAATGCCTTGAGCTGTACCCCATGGAAGAATGGGAACATGAAAGCAAACGCATCAACAACCTCAACCGCTTCGTAAAGAAAAATGTCGACTTCATTCGGAAATTCATGGCAGGTGTAAAAAACGTTGAACTTGACTCTACGGGACGACTACTCATCCCCAAGGATCTTATCACTTACTCTAACATCAAGAAAGAGATCGTTCTCGCATCAGTTGTGAACAAGATTGAAATCTGGGACAAATCGGAATATGAAAAAGCGGTTGACTATGATCCTGATGAATTCGCCGACCTGGCAGAAGAAGTCATGGGAAATGTAGAAACCGATCCGATAAACTAATGTACCACAAACCTGTCCTTCTCGAGGAAAGCATAAAAGCGCTTAAGATTTCACAGGGTGGCACCTATGTAGATGCCACATTCGGAGGGGGTGGTCACTCTGAATCCATCCTTAAGTATCTCAAAAAAGGACGGCTGATCGCTTTCGACAGGGATCCTGATGCCATTGCCAACAGCATAGATGACAATCGCTTCCTGCTTATTAATGCCGATTACAGATTCATAAAAAACTTTTTACAACTTGAAGAAGCGATTCCATGCGATGGCATCCTGGCCGATCTTGGCATCTCTTCCCATCAGATCGATGAGCCCGAACGTGGATTTTCTACCCGGTTTGACGGTAATCTGGACATGCGCATGGATGAAAGAATCCTATTGAGCGCAGCTGATGTTGTGAATGACTACGACCTTGAAACCCTTACAGCTATTTTCAGGAATTACGGTGAAATTAAAAACAGCTATAAGCTGGCCCAGACCATTATTGCCGCACGTGAAAAGACAAATATTAATACGACAGCGGAGCTGAAAGAGCTTGCATCGACTTGTGCCCCCAGGAAACAGGAGTTTAAATACCAGGCACAGGTTTTTCAGGCAATAAGAATAGAAGTAAACAAAGAATTGGAAGCCCTGGAAGCCTTCCTTCAAAAAGGAATGGAAGTGTTAAGGCCCGGTGGGAGAATGGTGATTATTTCATACCACTCGCTTGAAGACAGGCTGGTAAAGAATTTTTTCAGAAGTGGCAATACAAAGGGAGAGCAGGAGCAGGATTTCTACGGAAACATCAAAACTGAAATTTCTGTGGTGAATCGCAAACCCATTGTGCCCACCGAGAAAGAAATTGAAATGAATCCTAGAGCAAGAAGTGCAAAACTCAGAATAGCGGAGAAGAAACAGATATGAACCAGCGCACAAACAGGATCAAGGATCAGGAAACTGAAAAAGCCCCCCGCAAAAAGCGGAATATCGGCTTTAGCTCTGCCGTGCAAAATGTACTGGGAGGGAATTTCCTGTCGAGGCAAAGTGCAGTCAGGCTGTTGCCATTTTTCCTCTTTATTGCCATGCTCATCATGTTTTATATCGCCAATACCTATTACGCTGAAAAAACTGAAAGAGACATATCAGCACTGCGAAAATCATTGAAGGAATTGCGCAATGAATACATCACTACGCGCTCGGAACTCATGAATCAAAGCCAACAATCGGAAGTAGCCCGCAGGCTGGAAGCCATTAGCATAAAAGAATCCAGGGTACCCCCTGTAAAAGTGATCAAAAAGGAAGCAAACGCAAACAATGACTGAAGAAATTAAAAAAGACATATTGTGGCGTGTATACCTGGTTTACCTGGGCATCTTCCTTATGGCATTGGCCATCATAGGTAAAGCCATCTATATTCAGTTTTCGGAAGGGCCTGACTTAATCGCCAAGGCAGAGCTGCAGGAATTAAAATTCTTCAGTATTGAAGCAAACCGTGGTAATATCTATGACGCCGGCGGCAATCTGCTTGCTACTTCTGTCCCGATCTTTGAGGTGAGGATGGACGTTGCCTCCGATCTTATCCCCGACGCATATTTTAAAGAAAATATTGATTCCCTTGCACTTTCTCTCAGCAAACTATTCGGCGACCGCTCAAAATATCAGTACAAGCAGGGATTGCAACAAGCCAGGAAAGATGGCAACAGGTATTTCCTGATCAAACGCAAAGTCACTTATGCTCAACTCAAAAAACTGCGCACCTTCCCCATCCTTCGCAGGGGTAAATACCGCGGTGGGCTCATCATCATCCAAAAAACCAGACGGGAAATGCCCTTTGATGAGCTGGCCATGCGCACCATTGGCTATGAAAACAAAGAGCAGAAACTTTTTGTAGGCCTGGAGGGAGCATACAATGATGTCCTGGAAGGCATTGATGGAAGTCAACTAAGACGAAGGATCAGCAACGGTGACTGGATCCCGGTGTACGGAGAAAATGAGTTTGAGCCTTCCGATGGACAGGACATCATCACTACCATTGACATCAACATACAGGATGTTGCAGAAAATGCACTTCATCAGCACCTGATACAACATCATGCATTCCAGGGATGCGCCATCCTCATGGAAGTAGAAACAGGCCATATCAAGGCCATAGCAAACCTTCGCCTCGATAAAAAAAGCGGCGAGTATGTTGAATCCTACAACTATGCCATTGCTGAAGGAATTGAGCCCGGGTCAACCTTTAAGCTTGCTACCATACTCGCTCTGATGGAAGACAAAAAGATCACCTTAAGCGACACCATCGATATTGGTGACGGATGGTTTATGTATCACGGACATACCATGAGTGATGTAAAAAAGATCCGTGATGGCAGGGTCACAATACGGGAAGCATTTGAAAAATCTTCCAATGTGGGCATTTCACAGATCACTGTAGCAGCATATAAAGACAATGAAGCTGAATATATAAACAGGCTTTACAGCATGTCGCTCAACGATCCTCTGGGACTTGAGATTGCCGGAGAAGCAGCTCCACTCATCCGGCATCCCGACAGCACAAGCATGTGGTATGGTACCAGTTTGCCTTGGATGTCGATAGGATATGCCCTAACCATCACCCCGATGCAAACATTGGCCCTGTACAATGCTGTGGCAAATGGCGGTGTCATGGTAAAGCCAATGCTTGTGAAAGAGATCAGACAGGCAGGAAGGGTGATTGAAACTTTCGAAACTGAAGTGATCAACAGCAAAATCTGCTCAAAGGCTACCATTGATTCTGCCCAATCCCTTCTGGAAGGCGTGGTTGAAAGAGGAACCGCCACGAACCTCCGCAACAAACATTACCAGATTGCCGGTAAGACCGGAACCGCTCAGATCGCCAATGCAAGCCAGGGTTACATTCAAAAAAACTATAACGCATCATTCGTAGGGTATTTCCCTGCCGACAAACCTAAATATTCATGCATCGTGGTGGTAAACGACCCTGCCCGGGGCAAATACTACGGGGGTTCGGTGGCCGCACCGGTTTTCAAAGAAATTGCCGATAAGGTTTATGCAACACACCTCGATATATACCAGGAGGTTGAGGAAGAAGTGATCACCCATCAGGCCCCGCCTGTGATGTATGGAAATCATAGAGACCTTCTATGGCTTTGCAAGGAATTGGAGATCCCTGTTTCAAAAGAAAGCGATGCCTCAGAATGGGTAGTTACCTTCAGGGAAGATGATGGAATACGATTCGCTCCGCGTGCAATACATGCGAATACAGTACCCAATGTAGTAGGAATGAATGTACGCGATGCAGTGTATATACTGGAACAATTGGGCTTAAAGGCCAGCATTGACGGCCATGGTAAAATAAGGAACCAATCCATATCACCGGGAAACAGGATAAACTCCGGACAGGAAATAATACTGACACTTTCATAAGGGATAAGAGATGCAAGGGAAGAAACTGAAAGACATATTATACAAGGTAGCCGTGAAAGAAATTCATGGCAGCACAGATGTGCTGATCGGGCAATTGTGCATTGATTCACGTAAGGCAACAAGCGGAGATCTGTTCTGTGCCAGGAAAGGGACTGAAGTGGATGCACATACATTCATCCCCGCTGTTGTAAAGCAAGGTGTTTCTGCTATCGTTTGTGAAGATCTGCCCGAAATCCTGCAGGAGGAGATTTGCTACATATGTGTCGACAACAGTGATGTTGCCCTGGGCATCATGGCATCCAATTACTATGATAAGCCTTCAGCTGAAATGGTGCTTTGCGGTGTAACAGGCACCAACGGCAAGACCACGGTTGCAACCTTGCTGCACCAGCTTTTCACCGAACTCGGATATGCCTGCGGGCTCATTTCCACTATCAAGGTTCTTATTGAAAATAAAGAAATTAAAGCAACACATACAACACCGGATTCGATACAAATCAACAGTTTACTTAAGGCGATGGCAGATGCGGGCTGCACTTACTGCTTCATGGAAGTCAGCTCGCACGCCATACATCAGCAACGCATCGCAGGACTTGAATTCAGAGGCGGGATCTTTACAAACATCACCCACGACCACCTCGACTACCACGGTACCTTTAAGGAATACCTTAACGCAAAGAAAGCATTTTTCGACCTGCTTCCTAAAAACGCATTTGCTCTGTCGAATGCTGATGACAGGAACGGAAAAGTGATGTTGCAAAATACATCAGCAAATAAAAAGACCTATGGCTTAAAGTCGGCAGCAGATTTTAAAGGACGTGTAATGGAAAATCTGCTTGACGGATTGCTTCTGAGTATTGAAGGCAAGGAAATCTGGTGCAAGCTCATCGGCGAATTCAATGCATACAATTTACTGGCTGTATATGCTACCGCCATACTCCTGATGCAGGAAGAAGACCTTGTCTTGCCACTTCTCAGCAAACTGAATACTGCCGAAGGCCGCTTTGAATATATCCGGACAGATGAAGGCATTACTGCCATTGTGGACTATGCACATACGCCTGATGCATTGCAAAATGTACTTAAAACAATCAATGCCATCCGCACAGGAAACGAACAGCTTATCACAGTGGTGGGAGCCGGTGGCGACAGAGATGTTACAAAACGGCCGGTGATGGGAAAGATCGCAGGACAACTTAGCAGCAGACTCATTCTTACTTCTGATAATCCAAGATCTGAAGACCCGGAAGAGATCATCAAACAAATGAAAGCAGGTGTTGAAGCCGTGGATTATAAAAAATTGCTGGTGATCACAAACAGGAAAGAGGCGATCAGTGCGGCATGTGCCCTGGCACAGCCCGGCGATATTATCCTCGTGGCCGGAAAAGGACATGAAAAGTACCAGGAGATCAAGGGTGTTAAGCAGCCCTTTGATGATAAAGAACTATTGAAAGAATTACTGACATAAACAGGAATAGGAAGCATGTTTTATTATTTATTTGATTATCTGCAGCAATGTTGTGACTTTCCCGGAGCGGGGCTGTTCCAGTATATCTCCTTCAGGGCGGCTTTTGCGGTGATCACATCGCTTATCATTACCCTTATATTCGGGAAACGCTGGATCCGCTTCCTGAACAAGAAACAGGTGGGTGAAACCATTCGCAACCTCGGATTGGAAGGCCAAATGGAAAAAGAAGGCACACCTACCATGGGTGGCCTCATCATCCTGAATGCAGTGATCATCCCTACCCTTCTGTTTGCCAAACTTGACAACATATATATCATCCTCATGCTGTTTACCACTGTATGGTTGGGAATGATAGGCTTCGCCGATGATTACATCAAAGTATTCAAAAAGAACAAAAAAGGACTACCGGGGAAATACAAAGTGATCGGTCAGGTAATCCTGGGCCTGGTGGTAGGCCTTACCATGTATTTCAACGATGAGATCGTGATCAGAGAAAAGATCAGTGATCCCGTTCTAATAGAACAGGCAGTGGATGAGGGTGCAACAATGGCATTGTTTTCAGAAAAGCCGGTAAAATCACAGAAAACGACCATCCCCTTCTTCAAGAACAATGAACTGGATTATAAAATATTCATATCGTGGATGGGAGAAGGTGCCGCTTCCTGGGCATGGCTCATCTTCATTCCTATTGTGATCCTTATCATCACCGCAGTATCAAATGGTGCCAACCTGACCGATGGAATGGACGGCCTTGCCACAGGTACTTCGGCCATTATCGGCGCTACCCTGGCAATACTGGCCTGGGTTTCAGGCAATATCATATTTGCCGACTATCTGAACATTATGTATATCCCCAACACAGGTGAACTCACCATTTTCATCAGTGCATTTGTTGGAGCATGTATCGGTTTTCTATGGTACAACTCTTATCCGGCACAAATATTCATGGGCGACACCGGAAGCCTGGCAATTGGCGGTATCATAGCAGTATTTGCGATACTGATCCGTAAGGAACTCCTTATTCCCATCCTTTGTGGAATATTCCTGATAGAAAGCCTGTCGGTGATCATGCAGGTAAGTTATTTTAAATACAGCAAAAAGAAATTCGGTACAGGCAAACGCATATTCAAGATGTCGCCCCTGCACCACCATTATCAAATAATTGGCTATGCAGAACCCAAGATCGTTCAGCGATTTATGATCGTAGGGATCATGCTGGCCATACTAACGATCATCACATTAAAACTAAGATAAAATTGAATGGATATTGGAAACATAATCGTCCTGGGCGCCGGGGAAAGTGGTGTAGGAGCTGCAGTACTGGCACACAAAAAAGGCTTTGATGTTTTTGTATCCGACAAGAGTGAAATAAAAGAAAAATACAAGAACGTTCTTTCACATTTTGACATTGAATTTGAAGAGGGGAAGCATAGCTTCGACAGGATCCTTAAGGCCGATGAGGTAATCAAAAGCCCCGGGATACCGGATAGCATTCCGTTGATTCGCACACTTCAGGACGCAGGCATACCAGTGATCTCTGAGATTGAATTTGCCGCAAGGTTTACAAAGGCAAAACTCATCTGTATCACCGGTTCAAACGGCAAGACAACCACTACCCTGCTTACGGAGCACATCATGAAAAAGGCAGGCTTGGATGTGGTGGCAGCGGGAAATGTCGGCAACAGCTTCGCAATGGAACTGGCAAAGAGTGATCACGATTACTTCGTACTTGAGATCAGTAGTTTTCAATTGGATGGGATGTTTGACTTCAAGGCAGATATCGCCATCCTGATGAATATTACACCTGATCATCTCGACCGCTACAACAATTCCTTTGAAGCATATGCGGAATCGAAGTTCAGGATACTCAATAATATGGGAGAAAAGGATGCCTTTATCTATTGCCAGGATGATCAGGTGATCATGGAAAAGATCAAAAACACCAACATCCTCCCCGGGAAATACCCTTTCACTTTAAGTTCAAATGTTGATGGTGAGGGAGCATATATAAAAGACAATAACATAATTATAAATATTCAATCAAACTTACATCAGATGACATTAGAAAGCTTAGCACTACAGGGAAAGCACAATATTTATAATTCTATGGCAGCCACAGTTTCAGGCAGGCTTTTGGAGATCAGGAAACGGCACATACAAGACAGCCTTTCCGACTTCCAGAACATAGAACACCGACTGGAACATGTAGCTGTGATCCAGGGAGTTGAATTTATCAACGACTCTAAGGCTACCAATGTGAATTCTTCATGGTACGCCCTGGAAAGCATGTCGAAGGATGTTGTCTGGATCGCGGGCGGCATTGATAAAGGCAACGACTATTCAGGGATTCTGGATTTGGTGAAAGACAAGGTAAGGGCCATTGTATGCCTGGGGAAAAACAATGAACACCTGATGGAAGCTTTTTCTGGATCTGTGGAGACCATCATTGAAACCCGCTCCATGGAAGTGGCTGTCCAAACCGCACTTTACCTGGCAAAGAGAGGTGATTCGGTTCTTCTTTCGCCGGCATGCGCAAGTTTTGATCTTTTCGAGAATTTTGAGGACAGGGGAATCCAATTCAAAGAAGCCGTAAACAGTTTATAATAATGGTAAGGATCTTAAGCAACATAAGAGGTGATAAGGTAATATGGGCAGTGGTGATCCTGCTCTCCATATTTTCCTTGCTTGCAGTCTATAGCTCTACCGGTACCCTGGCCTATAAATACCAGTCGGGGAACACCGAATACTATATGCTCAAGCACCTGATCATCCTGTTATTCGGCTTTATGATCATGTACTTCACACATCTTATAAAATTTACGTATTTCAGCCGCATCTTCCAGGTGGCTCTGTATATTGCTGTTCCACTCCTGGTACTGACTCTCTTTGTTGGCCTCGACCTGAATGAAGCCAAGAGAGTGCTTCCGCTTCCATTTAACCTGACGTTCCAGACTTCCGACCTTGCTAAGCTTACATTAATAATGTACCTGGCACGTTTGCTAAGCAAAAAGCAGGACCAGATCAAAGATTTTAAATCTGCTTTCGTCCCTTTAATGATCCCTGTTTTGATCGTATGCGGGTTAATTCTTCCTGCAAACTTCTCAACAGCAGCATTGCTGTTTATTACCAGTCTGGTGTTGATGTTCATTGGCAGGGTAAGCTTAAAATACATCTCGGCCCTGATAGGCATAGGCATCCTTAGTTTTGTATTTCTTCTGCTCATCGCAAATGCCTATCCCGAGCTTCTTCCAAGGGCAAATACATGGAAAGCAAGGATCGTTAATTTTACCGATAGCGAAGACATTGACAGCGATAAGAACTACCAGGTTGACCAGGCGAAGATAGCGATCGCCTCCGGCGGACTCATCGGTAAATTCCCCGGAAACAGCACACAAAGGAACTTCCTGCCACACCCCTATTCAGATTTCATTTTTGCCATATTCCTTGAAGAGTACGGGCTCATAGGGGGCAGTTTCCTGGTGCTTTTGTATCTGATATTGTTTTTCCGGGTGGTGCGGATTGTTGCCCGCATACCTAGAAATTTCGGGGCATTCATGGCTGTAGGTGTAGGTTTTAGCCTCGTATTCCAGGCCATGATCAACATGGCTGTAGCCGTCAATCTTATTCCTGTTACCGGACAGCCACTGCCGCTTGTAAGTATGGGAGGAACATCCATATGGTTTACCAGTATTGCCCTGGGCATTATTTTGAGTGTAAGTAAAGAAATTGATACCAAACCTGAAAATATTGATGAATATGTCCAAGCCTAGAAAAAAGATCATCATCAGCGGCGGAGGCACGGGAGGGCATATCTTCCCTGCAATAGCTATTGCCGATGGCCTGAAAAAGAGGCTGCATGATCCTGATATCCTGTTCATAGGGGCCAAAGGCCGTATGGAGATGGATAAGGTCCCGGCTGCAGGATACCCCATCAAAGGATTGTGGATCAGTGGCATACAACGTAAACTAACGCTTAGGAATCTTTCATTCCCCTTTAAACTGATATCAAGCATGCTGAAGGCCGGCAGGATTATCCGAAAATTCAAACCGGATGTGGCTATCGGTACAGGCGGCTATGCCAGTGGCCCTTTGCTCAGGGTAGCATCCAGAAGAGGTATTCCGGCATTGATACAGGAACAAAACTCATTCCCCGGTATCACCAACAGGATCCTCAGCAAAACAGTGAATAGTATCTGTGTGGCTTTTGAAGGAATGGAAAGGTTTTTTCCGGCAGAAAAGATCACCATCACTGGAAATCCAGTTAGAAGCGACATCCTTAATATGGAAGGAAAGCGCAGTGAAGCCCTGGATTTTTTTAAGTTAAACCCGGAGTTGAAAACCATACTCATTGTTGGTGGCAGTCAGGGTGCAAGATCAGTCAACCATGCAATCAGTAAACAAATAAGTGAGATCCTCAGGCCGGGTGTTCAGATGATCTGGCAATGTGGTAAAGCATACCATGAAACGGCCAATGATTTGCTATCCAAACTGCCCCTCCCGCTCAGAAATTCTTTAAAAGTATACGATTTCATTTCACGCATGGACCTTGCCTATGCTGCAGCAGATATTGTGATCTCAAGCTCTTTTACTATATGATCAATCCTCCGGGTACTGCCGCTGATTTCCCCGAGGCTTTCAAGAGCAGACTGTTTAAACTCTCCGTAGGGCATGCCAGCAAGCCTGATTGAATCATCGGCGGCCTCCTCAGATTCCGCAAGCGTAAAAAGGCGATTCAGTCCTTCAACTAAGAATCCGAGGTTCATCGCTATTGCCTGATTAGGGTTGTTGACTTCATGCGCAACCCCTGCAACAAGAGCACCTATCGATGAGATC
>CAZASJ010000071.1:0-15849 GCA_964487735.1 uncultured Bacteroidales bacterium
AATTTACATAGCAGACACGAATAAAGAAATTGAATTTTATAGATGTAATTCACAATAGCTGTTTTCATACATGTGGTATTGATATGGTGGGAGATGGGAAATGAATATGTAGACTAATTGCCAGTAATAAGGAAACAAGACGATGAGAAAAGCAATAATATTTCTTTTTAATTTTTCTCTAATTATAATATTATTTCTAAGTAGCAATTCCTGTCATAAGGATTGCCATAATTTTGACTCTTCGAATTGTCCTGATAATGAAGAACAATATATTATTGTAAAATTTAATATGGACTCTATAAATCAAGGATTTACACTAGATGAGCTGGAGAACTTTGAGATTACTTTTGCCAGAGAATATTATACCGAGAAAAAGCAACCTGCAACATATTTCCTTAGATTTGACTTTGAGAATTTTGTATTTAAGGGGATGTACTCATATTATTGTTGTACTAATGAAAATGTAGGACTTAAGATGTTTAATAATAATACTGGTACGGTTCATATCGTAGACAATTTTAAATACAAAAAAGAAAGAGCTTATGATTATTGCTGTGGTGACTATTATCATATAAAACAATTTGATTTTAATGGAAATAGAATGTCGGGTGGTGATACAATTTTTATTGATAATAATTAAAATGCAGCACACAGCAACACCTGGAGGCAATAGCGGGGCTTCATACAAAAAATGACCCTCAGTTGTATAAAGATTAAGAAAAATGAGCTGGTCGACAAAAAATAAATATAAAATAAGCCAGGTTTTGTCTGGACGGAGCAATGCCTACCTGATTTTAAAAGAAAATAACGTTATTTTGGTTGACACGGGGAAAAGGAATGCTTTTCAATCCCTGGTAAAAAATTTAAGTTCTTTAAATGTAACTATTGAAGACATCTCATATCTGATATTGACCCATACACATTTTGACCACTGCCAATCCGCAAAGAAAATAAAAGAAAAAAGCAATTGTAAGATAATTGTATCAAGTATAGCTACAGATTCAATTAAAAATGGTTATACAAAACTACCCGATGGAACATTTCTAATAGCAAAGTTAATAACTCAAGTTGGACGTTTGATAGGGAAAAACAAATTTGGATATGAACCATTCTACCCTGATATTATAGTAAAGGATGTTTATGATCTGAAAATTGAAGATAATAGGATTAGAATAATAGAAACTAGCGGACATTCACCGGATTCGATTAGTATACTTGTGGATAATGAAATTGCCCTTGTTGGGGACGCAATGTTCGGTGTATTTAAAAATTCAATATACCCTCCATTCTCAGATGATGTTTTAAAAATGATAGAAAGCTGGAGAAAATTACTTGCAACAGATTGTAAGATGTTTTTACCAGGACACGGAAAAGAAATAAAGCGAAATCTTTTGCAAAAAGAACTTGAGAAACATGCACGAAAACACCATGTTTTGTATAAGTAATGGCAGGGAAAGTGCTAAATATCAAACTTTTCAGCCCGCTCAAACTTGATCACGGGTTGGCAGGTAAGAGCCATGCAATCTGCCACTATTCATGCAATTTTCCATTAGGCAACATAGTCCGCCCCTCCTTCTTTCCTGATCTTTCTTTACAAACAAAGGCCGCAGGTATCGGCTTCCTTCGGAAATCGAATATCGCGCAATCGTGCAATCGTGCAATGTTCATTTTTCAAGACAGGTTTAAAAACGTTGCTGCTATTATCGGTTACAAAATTTTACTAAATTTACATAGCAGACACGAATAAAGAAATTGAATTTTATAGATGTAATTCACAATAGCTGTTTTTATCCTCCCGGTATGGGTGTGTAGAGGTATATATAGTGAAGATGTAGACTAGTTGTGCCGTATGCTAAAAATGCCATGTTTATACCTTTTAGGCAGATTTTATAGAATTGGAAAAATATTTAATTTTATTAAGATTTACTGAAAATAATTTTGATTTATGAATGCAAAATCTGACAAATCAAAGGAATTAACAACATCAATTAATCTTTTGAACGACAAACTTCATTTTGAAGGAAATGTTAATGGGAACGATCCAATCTCAATTGATTACATACCGCCGTTGGGGGAAAACCTCGGGTATACCTCCCTTGAGTTATTTCTCTTTAGCCTTTCGTCTTGTATTGGTAGCTCAGTACTTATTTTCCTAAGAAGGATGAAAAAAACTATCTTGGGATTTGAAATTATTAGTAGTGGGATTCGAAAGGATGAACATCCAACAGGATTTAATACCATAATGCTTCAACTAATAATCAAATCCCCGGACATAAAAGCTGAAGATCTCGACAAAGTGATTAAACTATCAGAAGAAACTTATTGTCCTGTTTGGTCTATGATTAAAGGAAATGTTGAAATCTCAGTAACCTATAATATTGTTTCGTAAAATTAAAAATAGCATAAAATTTTGAAAATAGAAACACTTGAGAAAATTAGCTTCGACACTTTATACACCGCATTCAATGAAGCGTTTGGGAATTATGAGGTTCAGGTAAACAAGGATGAACTTCGTGTTGTACTGAAGCGTAGAGGATTTGTTCCCGAACTTTCATTTGGGGCATTTGAAAATAACAACTTAGTATCATTTACGCTAAATGGAATAGGATATTTTAACGGACACAAAACCGCCTATGATACAGGAACAGGTACCATAGAGGCTTTCAGGGGAAAAGGAATTGCGTCAAAGGTATTCACCGATTCTATCCCCTTCTTAAAAACGGCAGGCATATCCCAATATTTGCTGGAAGTGATGCAACACAATACAAGTGCTGTTTCGGTTTATAAAAAGCTTGGTTTTATCGTAAGTAGGGAATTTAATTATTTTATGCAGGAAAATACCGAAGTACTGCTAAACGCTAAAAATCTACCTGCATCATTCTCTATAGTAGAAACAAGCATAGACAATACAGATTGTTATGAAAAATTTTGGGATTTTAACCCTTCATGGCAAAATAGTTTTGAAGCAATCCAACGATGTGTGAATGATTTTAAAATCGTCGAAGCATTTCAGAAACAAAAACCAGTAGGATATTGCATCTTCGAACCCAACTCAGGAGATATAACACAAATCGCAGTTGATAAAGATTATAGAAGAATGGGGATTGGTGCTGCCTTGCTTAACGAAGCAGTCAAGAACAATAATCATTTATCAATTAAAGCCATAAATTCTGAAATCACTTGCGACACAATAACAGCTTTTCTGGCATCACAAAACATTCCGGTTAAGGGCAAACAATTTGAAATGATTAAGAGCTTATAAGCATTTGATGAAAGTCCGGTAGATAGAATTTAATAAATGAAACGATTTTTAAATAAATCAATCACACAAAAAGGGGGGCGGATTATGTTGACAATACTTGCTATCTTATTGTCTTGCATGCTAATTCTTGTGGTAGTTCTGCTGGTAATCAGTCCGGGAAAAGTGAATCCATTTTTAGATGAAAACGGAAAACCTCTTGCTGGGAGCATTTCAGAAAAAATCCATGTCAATATTAATGGCGTTGAACAGGGAATGTTTATCAGGGGCAAAGTTGCCACAAACCCGGTTCTGCTTTACCTTCATGGGGGTATGCCTGATTATTTCCTAACACAGAAGTACCCTACAGGTCTTGAAGACTATTTCACCATGGTTTGGTGGGAACAACGAGGTTCAGGGATTTCTTACAATGTCAACATTCCACCAGAGTCGATGACGTTGGAGCAGATGATATCCGATACAAAAGAAGTTACGAATTACCTTCGCAAGCGCTTTGGACAAGAAAAAATTTACCTCATGGGTCATTCGGGAGGAACGTTTATTGGCATACAAGTGGCTGCACGATATCCTGAGTTGTACCACGCCTACATTGGTGTATCCCAAATGTCGGATCAGCTTAAATCGGAGAGACTGGCATATGCGTATATGCTTAAGCAATTCCAAATGAACGGGAACACAAAAATGGCTCAAAAACTTGAAGCAGCACCTGTTACAGACGGTACACCTGATAAATATCTTAAATTGCGCGACAAGGCCATGCATCAACTCGGAATCGGCACAACGCATGACATGAATTCGGTCATCACCGGCATTTTTCTACCGTCGTTAACATGCCGGGATTACACTTTAAAAGAAAAGATCAATATGTGGCGAGGCAAATCCCACTCTGGTGTCAGCTCATTATGGGGTGAAATGTTGGCAACTAATCTGATCGACAAAGTACCTAAACTTGACATTCCAATCTATTTTTTCGAAGGTGTTTACGATTACACAGTATCCTACACATTAGCAAAGGAATATTTTGAGAAGTTACAGGCGCCCATGAAAGGATTCTACACGTTTGAGCGATCGGCTCACAGTCCATTGTTTGAAGAACCTGAAAAAATGCAACGAATTTTGCAAGAGGATGTATTGAAAGGAGTAACCATGCTGAAGGATTCAAAATAGACAGTTTATGCACAAGGTTTTTCTCTCTTTTTTAAAAGTTAATTATAGTTTTCTGTATTTAATAATAAGTTTAAAAAAAAGCACGACAGCACAACAATGTATAAAATTAATAGCCGCTTCAGTGGTAAATTCAAGGCTTGTAGCCCGCTTCAACTTTCTTGTAACTTGACAGGAAAGTGGCACGCAGTCGGTTACTATTCTTATACTAACCATTACTCAACAAATCATAACTATGAAAAAAAGCACTTTTACAATTTGGATCTCAATTGTAGCATTCTTGTTCCTTATTATTTACGGCTGCAAAAAAGAAACGAGTAATCCTACACAAAATGAAACAAGATTAACATACGATGAGATCGTTGACATAATAGCGTCGGTCGATGCTGAATTTTCCTCTCAAATTGAAACCCTGGGAATTTACAAAGCAAAAGAATCAATAGAACTATTATTGTTGAACAACCCCAATGTTACCCATCACAATTTTAGTCCTGACTCTGCAGTTATTTTTTGGGTTTTGTCCGATTCAACGCTCTGCTCATATACAATGAATTCTTTTGGAGATTTGCCAGACACTCTCCGTTATGCTAACAATACTAGATCAAATAATAAATTTACAATGGTAAATACTATGCCTCACAACAACAAGGCATTACTCCTATCACCTCATTATTGGTATTGGGCAAATCCACTACTCCCTCCAGAAAAAGATGATTTAAACTATTACTTTAATTCCAAATTAGAAGTGAATGGTTATGATGTTACATACATATATAATGAGAACAAATCTGATCAGAATATCACTCTGGAAGATTACCTAAATTGGGATAATTACGGTGTAATTTCTTTCGTAGGACATGGTGCTGTTAATGGGATCTACTTTACAATTAATTCTGGTGTAAATTATACATTTGACCTTTACAATCAGTATAAAAATGAGTTCTTATTTACAAAGGAATTAGGTGTCAATGGAAAGTATGATGCAAACTCAACTTTAAAAGAACAGATTTTTGTAACTAGTCATTGGTTTGAGAAGAAATATGCTGCCAAATTAGACAATACATTTATTTTAATGAGTGCATGCGAAAGTCTCCATTCTTCAGTTCAAGAAGGTTTTGATTTTTATTTACTTGGTGATAATTCTGTGTATTGGGGATGGGACAGAAGCTATTATCCACGCCTGGGAGGTTTCATGAATGGGAGAAATATGATCGACTATCTTTTAGGGAACAAATTGAATTGTTGTGAGGCTAACGATATAATGGGACAGAATGGTGAAAATTACCATCAATTTATTAATACATGGCCATGGCCAAAAATTTACCTTAAAATGAGTGATGATTCAGATTGTGATTTTTTGCTTGTAGAAAATGGTGGGAGTACGAATACGTTTACCGATCCCCGTGATGGTCAGGTATACAATATTGTGACCATTGGCAATCAAATATGGTTTGCAGAAAATTTAAATATTGGCACCAGAATAGACGGAAGTCAGGGCATGGAGAATAACTCTAATATTGAAAAATATTGCTATAATGATGATGATGCCAATTGTGACACTCATGGTGGACTATATCTTTGGAATGAACTGATGCAATACAATACACAAGAAGGGTCGCAAGGAATTTGCCCTGATGGTTGGCATATCCCCACTGATGAAGAATTTAAGCAACTTGAAGGAGAAGTGGATCTTGTTTATAATTATCCCGATCCCGAGTGGGATGAACTAGGAATGCGAGGATATAACGCAGGCGAAAATCTTAGAAGCGGAGATTGGAACAACGGAACAAATACAGCAGGGTTTTCTGCATTACCTGCTGGCTGGCGTCATTTCACAGGTGTTTTCTACCAATTAGGGGAACATGGCAAATTCTGGACCTCATCTGAGAAATCTTCATCTGATGCTTGGTGGCGTTCAATGGAAGGAGGTAGCCGTGTTAGACGCGGAGGAGAGTTTAAAGGCCATGGTGGAAGCGTTCGTTGCCTTAAAAATTAAAAAAGAGAACCAATTATATACGAAGTATAATTCCCCACGTATGTAGTCTTGAGAAGAAGGAACACCGAAAAACAAACTTCAAATCTCAAATCATTGCTATCCGGGGAGATTTTGCAGACAAGAAATAAATAGTCTGGGTATACAGCTTTAATTGCAACAACTCGAATTACAATTACTACAACAAATTATTTTCAGCAAAAAAGCTGAAAATCCGAATTTTCATTATTTCACCCTCTATCAGTCATTCGACTGACATCTCCCTGAAATTCAGGGGAAAATATAAGAACCCCTCCTGGCAAGCCACGAGGAATTATTTTATTAAAAAAACAGCCCTAAAAGGTATCTGCAATGCTTTACATTTGTAAATTTACCGTTAAATAAAGACAGAAAAATGAAAAATATCATAAAAATTCTAGTTCTTACTATTCTATTTTCATCCTGTCATGAAGAAAAAGAATATAGGATAGGAAAATCTACTGACATTAAGAGCAGAGAAACAGAAATAACAGATTTTAGTCATTTTATTCATGGTAAATCCTATTTACCTGTTTACTCACATATTTACCATCGATTCGAAAAGCAAACCTTCGACCTCACAATCACAATAAGTATTCGAAATATTTCAATCACTGACTCAATTTATATTTTAAAAGCTGATTATTTCAATACAGATGGAGATTATCTGAGGCAATATTTAAAAAGACCAATTGCTCTCAAACCTATGGAGACAGTTGAAATAATTATAGATGAAGAAGATAAAGAAGGAGGTTCAGGGGCAAATTTTATTTTTGACTGGGCAGTAAAAAATCACCAAAACCCTCCTTTATTTGAAGCAATAATGATTTCAACGAGTGGTTCACAAGGCCTGTCCTTCTCATCAAGAGGAGTGCAAATATTTGAATAATAATATAGAATCCGATTAAAGAAACTTCTTAATTTGACTATCCCCGTTGCAAGCCAAGGGGTATTATTTGGCCACTCATTTTACTCGGTACATTCACCTGCCTGTCAAATAAATAACAGACGGAATAATTTCATTGTTTTGAATAAGCGATTCGAAAACAATTTATCTTTAGCAGCAATCAAATAAATATGACAAACATACTTGATGGCGTTAAATCCGCCGATATAAAAATCACCAAAGAAGTAAGTTCTTTGCGTGAAATGGTCAAAGACACAAGCCTTTCCATCGTTGACAGGATTGAATCTTTCGAAGATATTATTTCGCTTGAAATTGGCGACACATCCCTCAACAGGGCCCGCTACCTCGAAAGGGAAATGGATCTCCGCCAATTGTATATTAAGTACGAAGGAGAAAATCCAACCGGTACCCAAAAAGACCGCATCGCTTTTGCCCAGGTCCATGATGCTTTTCGCAGGGATTACGACTCCATTTCACTGGCCACCTGTGGCAATTACGGTGTTGCCGTGGCTTATGCCGCACACCTTGCAGGCATCCAGTGTAATATTTTTATTCCTGAATCGTATCATACGGATCGGATTAAAGAGATGGAAAATTTTGATGCTAAAATAATAAGGCTTAAAGGCACCTATGAAGATACGGTTACCAAATCGAGCAAGCTGGCCATTAAAAACGCTTGGTACGATGCCAACCCTGGAGGGGCCAACACCTCTTTGCAAATAAATGCTTACGCAGAAATTGCAAATGAAATCTACGATCAGCTGCGTGATGCACCCAAATACCTGGGCGTTCCTGTATCCAATGGAACCCTGCTTGCTGGTATTTATCGTGGATTTGTCAGCCTTAACAAACGTGGCAAGACCTCAAGAATTCCAAAGTTTATCGCCGGTTCGTCTTCTTATAAAAACCCGATCATAGCTTCATTCAGGGCGGGATATGACAATTGCAAAGACATTAATCCTGCCTCTATAAAAGAAACGGCGATCAACGAACCACTGATCAACTGGCATAGCTTTGACGGAAACGAAGCACTTTATGCGATCCGGCAGTCAGGTGGGGATGCCCAACATATCAGCGATAAAAAAATGAAGGACATGAGCACATTTCTTCATAAAAAAGAGGGATACAGGATATTGCCTGCTTCCACATCAGGCCTGATCGCCTTATTGCAGTTGCATGAAAAACAGCCATTTAGCAACGACAGATTTGTTGCCGTTTTAACCGGTAAATATTAAAATATAACTGAACCAATGAAAAAAACTATTGATGGAAAGGCACTCGTGTATTGCGACGGAGCTTTTAACACACCCAATGGTAAAACTGCACACGGATTGGTGCGCTTTACCGATCGATATGAAGTGATCGGAGTCATCGATCACAAATATGCCGGACAAGATGCCGGCCTTGTACTTGATGGCAAAGCAAATGGCATTCCGATCTATGAAGACCTGGAAACGGCCTTAAAACATGCTGGTTCTGAAAACCGGCCCGAATCACTTGTTGTTGGACTGGCCCCCGATGGCGGACGGCTTCCCGCTGAAGCAAAATCAAGCATAAAAAAAGCCCTGGAACTGGGTATGAATGTAGATAGTGGATTGCACGATTTTCTATACAAGGATGATAAATTGATGGCCATTGCAAGCAAAAACAATTGCCGTATAAGGGATATTAGAAGAACCCCCGACAGGGATGAGCTTCATTTTTTTACCGGGAAAATTGAAGAAGTAAACTGCTTAAATATAGCCCTGCTGGGAACAGATTCAGCCATTGGAAAAAGAACAACTGCATGGATTCTTGTCCACGAATTCCGCAAGGCAGGCCTGAAAGCCGAAATGGTGGGAACCGGACAAACGGCCTGGATGCAGGGAGCCAAATATACAATGGTGATGGACAGCTGTATCAATGATTTCGTATCAGGCGAAATTGAACATGCTGTGCATGAAGCCTGGAAAAATGAATCGCCGGACCTGATTGTCATTGAAGGACAAGGCAGCCTGATGAACCCTGCCTATCCGGGTGGATTTGAAATCCTGGCAGCAGGACGACCCGACTATGTCATCCTTCAACATGCACCCAGGCGACTGGAATATGATGGTTTTCCCGGATATGTCCTGCACCCTTTAAAAGAGCAAATCAATGCCATTGAAACCATCTCAGGCAAAAAAGTAATTGCTATTACCGTTAACCACGAAGAGATGAAAAAAGAAGAAATCCTGCCTGCTTGTGAAAAAATTACACAAGAAACCGGCCTTCCGGCTTTTGATGTGCTGGAACAAGGTGCCACGCAATTGGTCAGTCTCTTAAAATCATATTTAAAATGATAGGCATTGATTCATTTAAAGTGCTTAAAAGCTTATCGGTCAATTCTATCGTAATTGAGCGTAAAAAAGTAAAAGCCAGCTACACGGTCGAAAGCTTTTCGGGCGAAGTGGATGCTTACGCCCTGATCTATTCTTATGAACATGATTATTTCGATAAGAATAACCCTGAGGATGTAAACCTGGCCTCAATGATGCTTGCACAGGTGGCCCTGAACTATGGATTGTTTTGCGAAACCATCGTGTTTGACGGACTGTTTGATAAAACCGATCAGCAGTTCTTATTGGATATGATGGAAAATACCTCGCGTGAGATCCTTACGAACAAGTTGCTTATTAAAAACGAATTTCTTAAACCTCCTTTCGACAGCCTGCAAGCAGAAAAAAAAGAAAAGTACACCCAGGCGAAAGTTGTTTTTATAAATACTCTATTCTCCGATTTAAGATTGCTTCCTGAAAAAGCCACAGTAGATTATACCAAATACGCCATTCTGAGCAGTGGCGGAAAAGACAGCTTGCTAACCTATGGAATCATAAAGGAGATCGGAACCCCTTACCCTGTTTTTATCAATGAAGCCGGGCGTCACTGGTTTACCGCTGTTAATTCCTATCGCCACTACAAAAACACAGACCCCAATACCGAAAAGCCCTGGTGCAACAGCGATCGGCTATTCAATTGGATGCTCAAGCATCTGCCATTCATCAAAGAAAATTATGCCAGCATCCGGGCAGACATCTACCCGATCCGACTTTGGACAGTCGCCGTTTTCTTATTTGGTGTGCTTCCCATCGTACGCAAAAAAGGCATTGGCAATATCCTTATCGGTGATGAATATGATACAACCGTGAAAGGGAACCTGAACGGCATTTCTCATTACAATGCCCTGTATGACCAGAGCAAATATTTCGACAACGCCTTAACCCGCTATTATTTTAAAAAGGGGTGGAATGCCTATCAGTATTCATTGCTTCGCAGCCTGTCGGAAATGCTGATCATGAAGGTGCTGATAAAACGCTATCCCAAACTTCAGGAGCATCAGGTGTCATGCCATGCCGCCCATGAGCTGAACGGAAGAATGTACCCCTGCGGAAAATGCGAAAAGTGCAGGCGGATTATTGGAATGCTGAAGGCTTTGGACGAAAATCCGGAAAAATGCGGATACAGTGAAACACAAATTCAAGACGGCCTGAAAGCATTGGGCTCAAAACCTGTAAAACAAATTGGCAGCGATGCGGCCCAATTGTATTTCATGATGCTGGAGAAAAAACTCATTGAAAACAATGCCTTTACAACAAGAGCCGCAAAACAACATCCCGAAATTTTAAAGCTTCGCTTTGACCAGGAAAGAAGCAAGCTGGAAGACTTGCCGAAACATATTCGGAAACCTTTATTTAATATTCTCAGTCAGTACGCAAGTTCGAGTACCAAAAGAATTCATAACCAATGGATTGACTTCGAATTAAGCGATGACATTTTAGAAACAGATAACTACAAATTTGATGAAAAATAAAACAAAATATCCCAATTTTATGTGGGCAACCTTATCCTGGCCAGAGATCGAGGAAAGGCTTAAGAAGGTTGACACTGCTATTCTTCCTTGCGGAGCTATAGAACAACATGGACCCCATTTGCCACTTGATGTGGACTTTTTTGATGCCACCTACCTGGCCCGAAAAGTAGCTGAAAACTGTCAGGATCCTAAACCTTTTGTATTGCCTCCTATACCTTACGGTGTGTCATACCACCACAGCCAGTTTAAGGGTACACTATCGATTACCAACAATTCACTATCCGCCTTTGTATATGATATTGGAATGAACCTTGCAAAAAACGGCATTAAAAAAATCATCATTCTTAATGGACATGGCGACAATGTGCCAACCCTGACCTACGCTGCACAAATGATCAACCGGGATGCCCGGATATTCGTATGTGTAGAGACCGGGGAAACCAGTGATGTTGATCTCTATGACTTAATAGATACGCCAAACGATATTCATGCCGGAGAAATCGAAACCAGCACAACGTTGGCCATCAGGCCGGATTTAGTAGAAATGGATAAAGCTGTTGATGACACGCTTGACCTGGACAACGAATACCTCGATTATACTTCAGAACGTGGCGTGAGCTGGTATGTGCATACTGAAAGGCTAACGACCACGGGAGTGATGGGAAATGCGACAAAGGCAACCGCCGAAAAAGGCGTAATAATGTGGGAAATAATGATCAGGAAAATGGTGGATTTTGTTGACAGAATAAAAAACACCCCCTCTGATAAACTGTTCCAAAACAGATACTAATATGAAAATAACTTCAGTTGATTATTTCAGGCTTGACATGCCTCTTGCCATACCATATACCATTGCCTATGAGACGGTGAGCAAGGCAACGAACATTGTTCTTAAAATAAATACAGATTCAGGCCTGACAGGCTGGGGTTGTGCTGCACCCGACCTGGAAGTAACACGCGAAACACCCGAAGATGTAATCAATGGAATTGAAACCACTGTTAAAGGAATGCTGCAAGGAGAAAATCCATTTCAGATTGCACGAATCAACCATCAGTTAAAACAAGTCCACCCGAAGTCATCATCGATGATTGCCATGGTTGATATTGCATTGCATGATTTGCTGGCACGAAAAGCAAAATTACCCCTCTACCAGTTGCTGGGCGGATTCAGAAATAAAATCACAACAAGCATCACCATTGGCATTTTACCCTTAAAAGAAACGATTGAACAAGGGCACTATTACCTGAAAAAAGGATTTACCATTATAAAATTAAAAGGAGGCTTAAACGTAGACGAAGACATCGAAAAAGTGTTGAAACTCAGGGAACAGTGCGGCCGGGATTTTGCCCTTCGTTATGATGCCAATCAGGGGTATACACCCACAGAATCCATCAGGTTTATACAAGAGACCATGAGCGCTGAAATTGAAATTCTTGAGCAGCCCACACTGCAGAAAAAAGAAAACGACCTTGGAGAGGTAACCCATAATATTGATGTGCCTGTAATGGCAGATGAAAGCATTAAGTCGTTGAAAGATGCGTTCAGGCTGGCAAGCAATGATTTAATTGATATGGTAAATATCAAAATAATGAAAGTGGGAGGCATTCTGGAATCTCAGCATATTAACTCAGTTGCAAAAGCCGCCGGAATGGAAGTAATGGTGGGCTGTATAGATGAATGCGCATTAGGCATTTCTGCCGGCTTGCATTTTGCTTTGAGCAGACCCAATATTGAATATGCAGATCTGGATGGTCACCTTGACTTGCTGGAAGATCCATTTATCAATTTATTCAGTTTGAAAGATGGCGTGTTATACCCCTCGGAACATTATGGGTTGGGAAAAATAAATCTGTAGCGAAGTCTCCCCCGGTCAAGCCCGTAGGGAATGCAGCGCTCATATATAAATGCAGCCGTAAATAAAATTGTATCTTTATTCAGTTTTTCAATAGCTTACAAATAATATGCACTGCATCAAGAGGCATGGCATACACAAAATTAAAACGATATTTACTAATAATTAAGCCTCAATGAAAAAAATATTCTACAGCCTAATTGTGATGATCTTGGTGATAATGATCAGCTGCACTTCATCAAATCAAAAAACGGATACGCCTGTCAGTACCAATGGTATCGACAGAACAGTTCTTCCTATAAAAGAACCGACGCCACCAACTTACACTGAATTGGATGTGCGCAATGCAAAGATGCCACCCCGATTTGAAGTAAAAGCCCCGGAGGGAGCTCCGAACATACTCCTTGTTTTGGTTGATGATCTTGGTTTTGCGGGCACCAGTGCCTTTGGAGGACCTGTTGCCACTCCTAATTTTGATAAAGTGGCAAATGAAGGGCTTTATTATAACAATTTTCACACAACTGCTGTGTGCTCACCCACCAGAACGGCACTAAAAAGTGGCCGCAACCACCATGTCGGAAACATGGGGAGCATTATTGAAACCGGGACAGGATTCCCCGGAAATACAGGCAAAATCCCACAAAATGTAACACCTGTGGCAGAAATGCTACGATTGAATGGTTACTCGACTGCTGCATTTGGTAAATGGCATGAGTTGGCAGCTTGGGAAGCAAATATTTCCGGACCTTTCGACCGTTGGCCTATACATCAGGGATTTGATAAGTTTTATGGATTCCTGGGCGGGGAAACCAATCAATGGGCTCCATTCATTTATGATGGAGTGCACCCTGTTGAGTTACCGGATGATCCTGAATACCACTTTATGAAGGATATGACAGACCAGGCAACAGCCTGGATGAAGTATCAAAAAGCCCTGACCCCTGATAAGCCGTTTTTCATGTATTTCGCTCCGGGTGCTACACATGCTCCGCATCATGTGCCACAAGATTATATTGATAAGTGGAAAGGGAAATTTGATGCAGGCTGGGATGCCATACGTGAACAGATTTTAGCTCGTCAAATTGAAATGGGCATCGTTCCAGCAGGAACCAAACTTGCTCCAAAACCAAAAGCAATACAAGAGTGGGAAAGCCTTTCAGCCGATGAAAAACGACTTTTTACAAAGCAAGCTGAAGTTTTTGCTGCCTACCTCGATATGGCAGATTATGAGATTGGACGCCTCCTGGATGCAATTGACGATATTGGTCAGGCGGAAAACACCATAGTTATTTTTGTTTATGGTGATAACGGTACCAGTGCCGAAGGCGGCATCAGTGGCATGTACAGCGAAATGACATATTTTAACGGTGTGCAGGAAACCGTTCCGGATATGCTTAAGAAAATTGATGACTGGGGTGGTCCACACACCTATCCTCACATGGCTGCCGGTTGGGCCGTTATGTTCGATACTCCTTACAAATGGACAAAGCAAATGGGATCGGATCATGGTGGCACCAAGGTAGGTATGGCCATACGATGGCCCAAAGGAATTCAGGCTAAAGGAGAGTTGCGCACACAATTTACACATGGAATGGATGTAGGTCCAACAATTATGGAAGGAAGCGGAGTGCCCGAACCAAAAGAAGTAAATGGAGTCATGGAAAGGCCCATGGATGGGACAAGTATGGTATATACCTTTAATGAGGCAAACGCAAAAGAAAGACATACGACTCAATATTTTGAAATGTTTGGCAACCGCGCTATGTATAAAGATGGCTGGTATGCAAGAACCATTCACAGAGCCCCTTGGGAAAAAACACCCAGAAGGCCCCTTGAAGAAGATATCTGGGAACTTTATGAAGTAGCCAATGATTTTAGTTTAGTCAATGACCTTTCAGCTCAATATCCGGAGAAACTAAAAGAACTTCAGGAGCTGTTTATGAAAGTAGCGGAAGCAAACCACGTCCTGCCTATTGACGACCGCGTTTTCGAACGCTTAATAGCAGAAAACGTTGGTCGCCCTGACATTATGGAAGGACGTAGCTCCTTAACACTGGCTGAAGGCATGACCGGTATGACCGAAAATACATTCCTGAATATTAAAAACAGGTCTGTAGTTATTACCGCTGAAATTGTGGTTGAAGAAGGGGCCCCTGCCAATGGAATCATTATTGCTCAGGGTGGCCGTTTTGGCGGCTGGGCACTGTACGTAAAAGATGGTGTACCGGCTTATGACTATAATTTCTTAGGAATGGAACGCTTCACAGTAAAATCTTCCACGGGCTTAAAACCAGGTAAATACACTATCAAATTTGATTTTGCCTATGACGGTGGCGGTATTGGCAAAGGGGGTATTGGAACCATTTTCATCAATGGGAACAAATCAGGTGAAGGCCGGATTGAACATACACAACCAGGTATTTTTTCCGCTGATGAAACCGCTGATGTAGGCATCGATTTAGCGACACCGGTCGTTGAAACCATCGGAGCAGAACATAAATCAAAATTTAACGGGCATATTCCAAGTGTGATTGTTGAAGTGAAATAATATTCAACAAAACCAATATCGATTGCAGCAGAAAACTGTACTGAGAGGCCTTTGAATGAAGCATGCTTTTGTCTGTTCAAAGGCCTCAGGGCAGGCTGCCCTCCGGCAGAACAATAATGCATTGGGAATCGGGAAAATTAAAAGCCGCCGCCAACTGCCGTCCTCATTATTGAATAATATTTTATACTTAAAATATCAAAGATGGCAAAAAGACAAAAAAATAAAAACTTTGCCTTAATGAGCAAAAATCCGGATAATTGGAAAGGTATTTTCTATGT
>CAZASJ010000072.1:0-1216 GCA_964487735.1 uncultured Bacteroidales bacterium
TTTTATTGTTTTTCGTGGATCCTCGATCCCGGGAACCGGGAATCGGGACTGGATATTTGATAATGATTTTGATTTGAGAGTTCACATTTCTACCTCGTATTCTTTCTTTTTGATTATCGAATTCTTTAATTGATTTTATGTTCAGGGACTGCAGAATGGCACCTCTGCTTGCTTCATTGTTAAGTGTCTATGGATTGTAATTTTTATAAGCATATTCATGAATAAAAATCTGATTCACCAACAGGATAAATCCTAAGATTATTATGGAGCTTTTCGCTTTTTGCATTGAGACAATTAAGCCATTTAAATTATTCAAATTTTTAGCTTTATAAAGATAATCATTTTAGATTATGCAGTACGATTTATGAAATCATATCGTAATATCAATTGTGCTTACTCAAATCTGCATTTTATATGTATGTATTTCAACTTAAAAATTGATATTCAGCTAAATAAGCGTACCTTTGCCGCTCAATTTGAGAGGAGAGTTCCTTCGGGCCTTTTTTATCAGCAACTAAATAGTTTATTACAATGGTATTATTTGAAGAAATGGGCCTGGATGCAAATCTGTTAAAGGGCGTAAAAGAATTGGGCTTTGAAACCCCCACACCTATACAAGAAAAAGTCATCCCCGGTATTCTTGCCAACAAAACAGACCTCATTGCACTGGCACAGACAGGAACAGGAAAAACCGCTGCATTTGGATTGCCGCTCATCCAATTGGCTGATATATCTGATCAGGACATTCAGGGCTTGATTTTATGCCCCACACGCGAACTTTGCATGCAGATTACCAAAGACCTGCAAAGTTTTGCTAAGTATCAAAAAGGATTTAAGGTTGTACCTGTTTATGGCGGTGCAAGCGTTGAACCTCAAATAAAAGATATTAAAAGAGGTGTTCATATCGTGGTTGGTACACCCGGAAGAATGCTCGATCTGATCAAGCGTAAGGTAGTAAAGGTTGGTAAAATCCGTTGGTTGGTACTCGATGAAGCTGATGAAATGCTGAATATGGGATTTAAAGAAGATTTGGATGCCATATTGGCGGGAACACCTGCGGTGAAACAAACGCTGCTTTTCTCTGCTACCATGCCCAAAGATATCCTTCGTATAGCAAACAATTATATGCATGAACCGGAACAGATTTCTGTTGGAAGGGATACCATTGGTGCTGATAATGTTAGCCATGAATACTATGTTACACAGGCCAAATATC
>CAZASJ010000072.1:1226-15817 GCA_964487735.1 uncultured Bacteroidales bacterium
GAAGTATTAAAGCGGATCGCTGATATGAATCCCAATGTTTACGGGATTGTTTTTTGCCGTACAAGAAAAGAAACCAAAGAAGTGGCCGATAAATTTATGAACGACGGCTATAATGCTGATGCATTGCATGGTGATCTGACCCAGTCACAGCGTGATTATGTGATGAACCGCTTTCGCAATAAGAATTTACAAATGCTCGTCGCTACTGATGTTGCTGCACGAGGACTTGATGTGAATGATCTCACACATGTGATCAACTATAATCTTCCGGATGAATTGGAGGCTTATGTTCACAGAAGCGGCCGTACAGGCAGGGCAGGGAAAAGTGGTATTTCCATTGCCATTGTCCATTCACGCGAAACAAACAAGATTAGAAGCCTGGAAAAAATCACCGGAAAGTCATTTAAACGTAAATCCATTCCCAGTGGGAAAGAGATCTGTAAAAAACAATTGTTCACCCTTGTTGACAAAGTCGAGAAGGTGGAAATGAACGAAGGGCAGATCGAAGAGTTTTTACCGGAAATTCTCACTCAGTTGAGCTGGTTAAGCAGGGAAGATCTTATCAAACACTTTGTTTCTGTTGAGTTCAACCGTTTCTCATCCTATTACAAGAATGCCCCCGACCTGAATATTGATGCAGAAAAATCATTTGGTGACAGGGATGGAAGAAGAGATGGCCGTGACAGAAGGGATAAGAGGGATAGCAGAGACAGCAGAGACAGTCGAGATAGTAGAAGTAATAGAGACAGCAGAGACGATAGAGACAGCCGGGATGGCAGGGAACAAAAGGGCAGGAGGTCAGATAAGAATTTTACCCGCTTTTTTATAAACCTCGGGAAGAAAAACAACCTTTCTACTGCAAAATTGATTGGCCTCGTTAACGATGCCACGCATACACGCGATATCGAGATCGGTAAAATCGACATCCTGAAGACTTTCTCTTTCTTCGAAATCGATAAGCATTACGAAAAGGGCATTCTTACCGCCTTTGCAGAAGATATTCATTTTGATGGTATAAAGGTAGCGGTAGAGATATCCAAACCTGACAGTGCCAAGGGAGGATCTTCATCTTCTTACAAAAGGAGTGAATTTAAAGGTAAAAAAGGGACTAAAAAACCCGGATATAACAAGAAGGGGAATAAAAAGAAAAAATACTAAATACTTTAATAAGCTTCCACCGGAATCAATTCGGATTCTTCAACCATTGTTAGTATAAATATTCTTTTATCCTTCAGGATTTCAATGTTTCTTGCAGCTGCTATACCAAATTCAGAGCTGAATTCCGAAAAGAGTGAAATATAGTAATCAACTCCATTTACCAGATGATCAGCAAATGCAATATGATTTCTTTTTTCCCTGGCATCCGCCGGATCTGACTTTTTGATCTTCTTTTCCAGGAAATCAATATAGATCAGTAACTCTTTGATGAACATATGCGGTCTGTCTTTGCGACTGATCACATTTCCTTTGCCATAGATATGGTCCGTAATCTCTTTTAAGCTCATGGCTCTTGAGAAATATGCCATATTTGGTCCAGGGCAAATAGAAACACCATTTCCTTCGATTCGTGTATCTAGTTTATGGGCGATCAGGTATGAGGTGCCCAGTCCCACACAAATGCAGGCTTTGTCAACGATCTTGGCATAGGCTTCATCGTATTGTTTGTCGGACATTCCTGCTTTTGAAAGCTCTTTCAATTTTAAGGTTTGATAGCGGCGGGATGCCGTGCAAATCGTTTTATCGGAAAATTCATTGCTGAGAGCAGCATATTTTTTGGAGCAGGAACTGCCGGGATGGCCTTTGGCAATTTGGGCTAATTTCTCGAGGTCTTTGGTATTTCCCCTAAGGCTGTTGAAGGGTATTCCCAATGGAGAAATGTCACTAAGGTAAAGGTCATCTTCTTTCGCTACTTTGAGTTTTTCAAGTGTTTCATCATCTACGGTGGTTGCTTCAGGTACAAGCAGGAATGGTGTTCCCCAGCCAACAGAATCAACCTTATAATGATCAATCAGAAACTGATGCTCTTCAGCAGTACCTACACCGCCCTGGGCAGTAATTTTCAGTGGAAGTGTATGCATGGGAAGGAATTCATCGCCTTGGTTTTGCGAAGCCACCAATGTATCATAGACGGCGGTGACCAATTCTTTACGTTTATCTCTGAATTCGGCGAGTATGGGGCCCATCAGGAAGCCATCTGTTGCAAAAGCATGCCCTCCACAATTTAATCCTGATTCTATTCTGTATTCAGATACCCACAAGCCTTTTTTTGCAAGGAATTTACCCTGTATTAAAGCCGATTTATAATCGCTGACCTTAAGGACTATCTTCTTTTTAATATGGCCATTACTATCAGGATAAAAGTCTTCGAATTCCGACATGTATGTATACAGTCTGAGATTTATGCCTGCCGACAGAACAATGCTTGCGGATAGCTCGCTTTTGGCAAATCCCCGCAGCGCAGCATGTGCATCGTTATACTCAACAGGGAGCTTTTCACCGTTGTTGTAATTATCCTTATCAACCTTGGTCATGATGTTGACATCAATGCTGCCCAATAATAAGTTTTTATCCAGCCAATCTTTTATTTCTGCCGTCTCAGGCCCGGATGAATTAAATTTATTAAATGCCTTTTGCGTATCCAAAGGCATCATTTTCATTAAATCATAGCGATCAGCTTTGTTTAATGATGCTGCAGTTTTAAGTTGTTCAAAATTTTGTTCTGATAAAATTTTCATCAGGTTGAGGTAAGCCGTGATTCTTTCAGCCCTATGATCGATGGATTGATCGGAGATGGCAACATATGGCAGTCGGTGTTTCTCGCAGAACATCTTTCTGAGTTTCTCAAGCAGGATGTCATCCACCAGAGAAATACAAGAATCAATTCCGTATTGTGCTACCTTCAGTGGTGTGTCGATGGTATATCCAATTCCCATAACAGGGATATGAAAAGTATGTGCTCTTTTTGCGTTCATGATGCCTTATTTTTAAAGCAGAAATCAAAAACCTACTGTACTTAGGTTTAAATGCTAACGCAAATTTATACTTAGATTATGCTAATATTGATAAAAAGGGATATGTTGTATGGAAATCGGGGTTAAGAGGCAAATTAGGTGGTTAATGACAAGAATGAGTGGTGAATGCCATTCACCCCAAAAAAGCTGAAAATCAAATGATTTCTTTTAGTTTAAGCAGGTATTGGCGCGAAACAGGGAGGCGTTCATCATATGATTTTATGTGTAGCCAGTAATTGTTTTCTTCTCTTTGGAGTCGTTCAATAAAATGAGTGTTTACGATGCAGATCCTATGGCAACGCACGAAATTGGAATAGGGCCTTAATTGTATTTCAATATTCTTCAGCGTATTTCTTATAAGTTTGCTTTGGAATAGTTCATTTTCCTTAAAAACAACCTCAACATAATTATCTGCCGATTTGATGAATGCAACATCTGCTATGAGGAGTTTTAAACTGTCACTCCCGCTTTCAGATATGAATTCAATAGGCTTGATCATAACATCATCCTCATATTTTTCTACTTTTCCTTCAGCAATTTCAACCTCATCATGAAGGGCTTTGTTTTGCTTTTTGAGGTCTTTGATAAGGTCGTGAAGCCAGAGAGATACCGGTGGAGCCAAACTGAGAATGGCTAACTTAAACATGATTGCAATGCTCCAGGGAATAGCGCCTACAAAACGGACGTATAAGGTAAAGGAAGCAAGGGTAAGAACATATATTATGAAACTATTTGCGTAAGGTGGGAGCAACTGATCGAACTGGTGTTGATCGTATTTTTGAATAAGCCACGGAAGTGTGATCCTGACAAGGCTCATGATAATAAATGCAATGGCTGCCATGCCTGCAACAAACACGGTGCTATTGTTTACGTCAAAGCCATTGAGCGGGAAAGGTTCGAAAAAAAGTACAAACAGAAATACACCAAAGCTGATACTCAGAAATAATCCAAGTGCAGCCTTTAGCATGGAAACAAATTGGCTTAATTTTCTATTCATTGTTCAGCTAATCGTTAATTCCTGTCAATAATATAACAACAAAATTAAGTGATTTTCTTAAGGATGTTTATTATAGCTAGGTTTCTTCGTCGTTGAAAACCCTCATTTCGAATCGTAAACTGCTCTTTATTTTAACAGTTTTACATTCATAGCGGCCGGGCCTTTTTGTCCCGAACCAATTTCAAAGGTAACAAGATTACCTTCTTTAAGTTCATCAGTGGCATTATTGATGTGTACAAAAATGCTCTCTTTTGTAATTGAATCTCTTATGAAACCATATCCTTTGGAATCATTGAAGAAAGAAACAGTACCGGTTCTTATTGGATCGTCTTTCTCTGTATTATCGCTTTTAGGCACGCTGACTTCGATTGATTCAGCTTCGATCTCTTCTTTTTGTTCGGGATCCGGTGGTGTGTCGGTGATGTTGCCATGTTCATCAACATATGCAATCATATCATCAAGACTTGAATTCTTATCAGTATCTTTTCTGGCAAGTCTTTTCTTTTCTTTTTCTTTTCTCTTTTTTTCTTTTTTGTTCCTGACTTCCTTCTTATTGAATGATTCCTGTGATCTTCCCATATAATACTTGTTTCGTTTTATATATAGTTAATAATATTAAAATCGTAGCCTCCTTAAGCACAAACGCCTTCCCTTGAAATTGAGAAGCACAAATAGGCCTTCCTTTCAATAAATTGAATAGAAAGGCCTGTGCAATTTGGCTCAGAATGTTAACGTATGGTTCTAGTACCTGTCGTTATCTTCTCTCCTTGGCCTGGCTTCATTTACTGTCAGGTCGCGGTTTTTGAAATCGGTTCCATTAAGGTTTTCAATTGCTTCATTGGCTTCTGCATCATCTTCCATGGTTACAAAACCAAAGCCTTTACTCCTTCCACTGTACTTATCAGTGATGATTCTTGCAGATTCTACTGCACCATAATTTTCAAATAATTCTTTCAGGTCATTCTCCTGTACCTTGAAATCAAGGTTTCCTACGTAAATATTCATTGTCTGTAATTTAATTGTCCTGATCACCGGCAATTATTTCAGGACCGTATGATCAATAGTTAGTGATAGATTTAAAAAGGAGAGCAGTGAAATCTAATTGCGCTGATGGAATTAGAAGGCGATGCGCAAATTCTCAAATCGTAATTTTTGCAAAGATACCATAAATATTTTAAATGCATCAATGTTTGTGAGTAGAGTGTGTGGAGACCTTCTCTTATGATCGTGCTAAGGAACTGGGGAGTAGCTCAAGATTCTGGATATCTTATAAAACCAGAAATGGTTGATTTTATTGTTTTTCGTGGATCCTCGATCCCGGGGACCGGGAATCGGGACTGGATATTGGATACTGAATTCTGAATACCAATTATCTCCTCCTCCTTTGCTGAGGGTTTCTGGGTCTGGAATCTGGTTTTCTAGTTTCTGGTCCGGACTTTTTAGGCCTTGCGGGTCTTGATCTCCTTGGTTCGGGTTCCTCTGAGCCATCATCCACAAAGGGATGATCTGAAATCACCGGGATCTTTTGCCCGATCAGCTTTTCAATATCACGCAGATATGCCCTTTCCTCCATGTCGCAAAACGACCATGCGATGCCGCTGGCATCCGCCCGTCCTGTTCGGCCAATACGATGGATATATGTTTCTGAAATATTGGGCAGATCATAATTGATCACGAAAGATAATTCTTCAACATCAATCCCCCTGGCGGCAATGTCGGTTGCTACAAGGATCTTGCATTTGCCACTTTTGAAATTTCCCAATGCCCTTTGACGGGCTGTTTGTGATTTATTGCTGTGGATGACTTCTGCCTTTATCTCTGCCTTATCCAATAGCTTTGCGATCTTGTTTGCACCGTGCTTTGTCCGTGAAAAGATCAGTAACGAATCTATAGCTTCTGTTTGAAGCAGATGGATCAGAAGTTTGGTCTTTCCTTTTTTGCTAACGAAGTAAACAGCCTGCTCTACCTTTTCAGCGGTGGCTTGTTCAGGTTGCACAGAAACCTTTTCAGGATTGCCGAGTATTTTTTGAGAGAGCCTGACAATGTCAGGAGGCATGGTTGCAGAGAAGAAGAGCGATTGCCGCTTTGACGGTAATCGGGCAATGATCTTTTTGATATCATGTATAAATCCCATGTCAAGCATGCGGTCGGCTTCGTCTAAAACAGAATATTCTACATCTTTGAGCGAAACATAACCCTGGTCCATCAGATCAAGAAGCCTTCCCGGCGTAGCAACCAAGATATCAACACCCCTCTTAAGTTTATCAACCTGGGCAGCTTGCTTAACACCCCCAAATATGACTGCATTCTTAATGCCTGTATATTCCCCGTAAACAGAAAAGCTGTCGGCAATTTGTATTGCCAGCTCACGTGTCGGGGTCACAACAAGGGCTTTAATCTTTCTTTGTCCGCCTTTATTATTCTGACGATCAAGGTAGATGTGTTGTAATATGGGAATGGCAAAAGCTGCAGTCTTACCGGTTCCTGTTTGAGCACAACCCAAAAGGTCCTTTCCCCGCAGGAGGATGGGAATGGATTGTTCCTGAATGGGTGTTGGATTTGTGTATCCCTGTTCTTCCAGAGCCTTAAGGATGGGTTCTATTATATGTAAATCTTTGAAAATCATGTATTCTGAATAATTCCGGCAAAGGTATGCTAATTAATTCTTGCTACAAGATTATTCTTTTATGCCAATCAAATAGTGGAATACCTGGAGTACCTGGAGTACCTGGAGCCAGAAGCCAGAAACCAGAGGCCAGGAACCAGTAACATGGAATACAAAATTTACAATATATCCTCCCTTACATTCATCATAAACAATATCTTTGTGAGAAGTGGAGAAATTTGATGTTATAGTGGTTGGTGCAGGCCCTTCGGGATTGATCGCAGCAGGAAGGGCCGCAGAACTGGGTGCAAAAGTGCTTGTGCTTGAAAAAATGAAGCAGGAAGGCCGAAAGCTTTTGATCACCGGTAAAGGGCGTTGCAATATTACGAATGATGCACCCATCAATGAGTTTATTACACATATTCATCCCAATGGCCGGTTTCTTCGGAATGCCTTTTACCAGTACTTTTCAAATGACATCCTTGGCTTGTTAAGCAAATATGGAGTTGATACTACCCTGGAAAGGGGAGGACGATACTTCCCAAGCAGCAATAAATCGGCTGATGTCCTTAATGCAATCCTTCAATGGCTCAAAGAAAAAAAAGTAGAAATTCGATGTGGAGCGAAGGTCGAAAAATTAATTATTGAAGAAGGTCATATCATTGGTCTTCAGGCAAATGGGCAAAAGTATATGGCTAAGAGGGTCATCCTGGCCACAGGCGGATATTCTTATCCTGCCACCGGATCAAATGGCGATGGCCATGAACTGGCAAAACGGGCAGGGCATTCAATCGTAAAGGTCAGGCCTTCTTTGGTTCCTATTGAAACGGCCGGATCAACAGCCCGTGAGCTTCAAGGCTTAACACTAAAAAATGTGAAAGCAATGGTGTGGGTAAATGATAAGAAAATAGCTGAGGATTTTGGTGAAATGCTCTTTACCCATTTTGGCCTGTCAGGTCCCATCATACTTACCCTGAGCAGGATCGTTGTGGATGAGCTGGCAAAGAACAACAAAGTGGAGATCAGTATCGACCTCAAACCGGCCCTGGATGAGCAGAAACTCGACAATCGCTTACTTCGTGACCTGAATGAGCACGGGAAGAAAAAAATCGGAAATATTTTCAGGTATTGGTTACCGGCATCCATGGGCCCGGTTTTTATGGATATTATAAATATTGATCCGGAAAAGGAATGCCATCAGGTATCATCCAAAGAGAGGAAGCAAATCCGCCACTTGCTAAAGAATATGCGTTTCAGGGCTACCGGGCATCGTCCATTTAAAGAGGCCATCATTACTGCAGGTGGAATTTCTACCGATGAAATTTCCTCTAAAACCATGGGATCCAAACTGGTGAAAGGATTGTTTTTTGCAGGTGAACTTATCGACCTGGATGCCGAAACAGGGGGTTATAACCTCCAGATCGCATACTCCACAGGCTGGCTTGCAGGTAATTCCTGTATGCAATAAGCCGTCATTGATTTCCGGTTGGTCAACCTTTTACTTACTTAAGTCTACCGTTTCCTGATTGATCAGAAGATTATGTAACAAGTTTTTATGAAGTTCGTCTTTTAAAAAACCTAATGATTTATCATGATCAAAAATTATCTCCTCACTGCAATTCGAAGCCTTTTACGTTATAAAGGCTACTCATTCATAAACATTGCCGGACTGGCTATCGGAATGGCATGTTCAATTCTTATCATGGTTTGGGTGGCGCACGAGCTGAGCTACGACAAGTTCAACGAGAAGTCGGACAGTTTGTACCGGCTCGTGCAAACCCAATATTATAATTCAGGTCCCCTTACCACTACATGTATGCCCGGTCCGATTGCCGGCGATCTTGTAGATCAATATCCGGAAATTGAAGACGGATTCATGTTTTATTTCATGCCCAATGCAGTGGTTAACTACGGAGATATGCGTTTTAATGAGACCATCCGCCTGGCAAGCCCCGGATTATTCAGGTTGCTGGACTTTGATTTTATCAGTGGTGATCCTGAAACGGCATTGAATGATCTTTCATCTATTGTTATCACGCGTGAAATGTCCGAAAAATATTTTCCTGACGAGGATGCGATGGGTAAAGTGCTAAAGATTAATGATCAGCATAGCTTTAAAGTGACTGGTATTATTGAGGATATACCGAAGAATTCATCTTTTCGGTTCAATTTCTGCATTCCATTTGATTTTCTTGAAGAGATCGGCCAGGATATCAACCGCTATGGTTGGAACTCATATTATTCATATATTTTATTGGCTGAAGGCACTACTGAAGAGGCTGTTGAAGCCAAGATTATTAAGCACATACAAAACCAGCATGAAAATGAGGAAGATGAATCAAATATTGACCTTTGGTTGCATCCTTTGAGTAAGATGCATTTGCATGATGTAAGGGGAGGAGGGGCCATTCAGCAGATTTATATCTTATCCGCTATCGCTGTTTTTATTCTTTTGATCGCTTGCATCAATTTTATGAACCTTGCTACTGCCCGTTCATCAAAACGAGCCCGTGAAATCGGCCTTCGCAAAGTGGTAGGGGCAGGAAGAGGGAAGATCATAGTTCAATTCCTGACGGATTCTTTGCTATTGTCATTTATAGCTATTCTTTTCTCTGCCATAATTGTAATTCTCGTACTTCCGGCTTTCAACCGTATGGCCGACAGCGATCTGACTTTCAACCTTCTTGATCCTTCCAATCTGGCCCTGCTTTTGGGTGTGGGAATTATCACAGGCTTGTTGGCAGGCAGTTATCCAGCTATATATCTTTCATCCTTCAATCCTTTAAAAGTACTGAGAATCGCAAATTCAGGGACAAAAGGGTCTGCTATGTTCAGGAAAGTACTGGTAGTGTTTCAGTTTACCCTTTCAATTATTTTAATAATTGCGACCATCGTGATCATCAGGCAACAGAAATTTATGGCCAAGAAAGATTTGGGTATCAATACTGAAAACGTTATTTACATCAAAATGGAAGGAAAGGTTGTGGATACTTACCAGGCCATGAAAACGGATCTGATGCGTGAACCTTCCATTGTAGGAGTGACGCGTGCCAATTCATTGCCATTCGGCATGGGAAGCAATGCAGGAGGATTTGAATGGCAGGACAGGGATGTTGATAATGATGTGCTGGTGGGTTTTGGTTTTGCAGGCTACGATTATGCAGAGGTACTGGAGATGGAATTATCGCATGGACGCTTTTATGATCCCGGTATTGGAACCGATACTGTCAATGGTATTGTAATAAATGAAAGCATGCTTAGGACCATGAATATGAAAGACCCTATTGGGAAATGGCTGGAACATGGTAATACGCGTTGGAACATTATCGGGGTGATGAGTGATTTTCACTTTTTGCCTATGACATATGAGATCTCTCCATTGATCATTGGTTTCGGCCCCGAGAGCTATACAAATACCATGATGGTCCGTGTCGGTGGCGATGATCCAAAAGCAAGCATCGCTTATATTGAGGATGTTTGGAGTAAAATTAATCCTGCTTTCCCATTTGAGTATAATTTTCTGGACAAAGAGTATGAAAAGATATATGAATCAGAAAGCCGCCTGGCTGAGATATTCAAGTATTTTGCTTTCCTGGCCATATTCATCAGTTGCCTTGGACTTTTAGGCCTGGTATCATTCATGGCCGAACAAAGGACAAAGGAGATTGGCATCCGCAAGACATTTGGGGCCCCTATAAGTGCCATCGTTATACTGATGTCGAAGGATTTTGCCAGATTGGTGATCATTGCAAATGCAATCGCTATTCCGCTTGCCTGGTATTTCTTGAAAGAATGGCTTAATAACTATTGCTATACAACTAAGTTAAGTGCTGACATTTTTATTTATGCATTCCTGATCTCCATCCTGATTGCCTGGCTGACGATTAGTTTTCAGTCGGTAAAAGCGGCGCTGATGAACCCTGTGCAAGCAATAAAATATGAGTAAAGCCGCATTTCTTATGAATTAGCTGGTGAATGACAAAGAATCTGTATATTTAATATGCAATACCTGATTGTTTGTATCCGCTACCCACTCATTTTTTAACATCCTTATCAAATCCCTTTGCTTTATCAATCATTTGCTCAAGGATGAAGGGATATTTTGCAGAAACATCTTTTTGCTCGCCGGGATCTTCTTCCAGCATGAAGAGCTGATAGTGATCAAGGGCATCTGCGCCATAAACGGCTTCTGTGGGGATACTGATTTTCCATGGGCCTTCCCGATAACTCATTTGCAATCCGCGGGCTTCATAACCTGAAAAATCCCTGTGAATGGGTGGGCCATCGGCATTGTTGGTCATGAGGGGATAAAGGTCGCGGCCATCGATTTGTCGGTCGTCAGGGATGTCAGCCCCTGCTATGGCAGCAAAAGTTGTAAATAGGTCGAATCCGGCAGTGATGTCGCTGTTTATTGTTCCTTCAGGGATCACACCGGGCCACATCATAATACAGGCAACCCTGTTGCCCCCTTCATAACGTGATTGGTATTTGCCGCCTCTCAGGATATGACTTCTGTTCGTGTCGACAGTCGCAAAATGCCCATAGCATGATTCGAGCTCAGGATAAGGTACGATAAGAGGTCCGTTGTCGGAGCTGAAGACAATTAGGGTGTTTTCTTCGATGCCCAGGGTTTTAAGCGTCTGAAGGATGGCCCCAACCGATCGGTCGAGAAATTGAACTGCATCTCCAAAAGGGCCTGCTTCGCTATAACCCTCAAACCCTTTTGGTACTAACCAGGGAGTATGGGTCTCTATATTGGAGTATTGAAGGTAAAACGGCTGACCGTTTGCAGCAGTCTCGCGAATATAATCACATGCGATCTGAGTAAACAAAGAAGGCAATTCTGCAAGTTCATTGTTATCCAGTTCGTTGATAACATCATAATTTTCGATCAGTGTGATGGGTGGAAAGCCTCTTGATCCGGTATTGGCAAGTCTTTCGGGTCCATGATCGTTGGGATAAGGGATGCCTAGGAAATAATCGAAACCATGCTCGCCGGGCAAAAACTGAGGAAGATGCCCCAGATGCCATTTCCCGATAAGAGCGGTTGCATAGCCCTGCTCCTTTAATAACTCGGTAATCGTGATCTCCAGTTCAGTATCCAGGCCGATCTCCGAATCAGGAAACAATACAGGCAGGCCGGTGCCATTGTTTACCCTGGGTGCATACCTGCCGGTGAGAATCGCGGCCCTGCTGGGTGTGCAGGTACCGTGAGGTGCATAAAAATGGGTGAATTTCATGCCTCTTGCCGCCATCCGGTCTAAATTCGGAGTCTTAATATCCTTTGACCCAAAACAGGATAAATCGTCATAGCCAACATCATCTGCAAGAATATGTATGATATTGGGTTTACTTGTATTTTTCTGGGAAAATGAGGCTGGTGCAAAATTCAGGAGGAGAATTATTATTAAAAAATATTTCATAGGTATAAGGTGCATGGGACAGAGTCCTGGGTGAATATATTAATAAATATACACTAAATAATTTACATAGATACCAGGTACTATTTTCCTGGTTTTCTAACTGAGTAAACAGCTGCTGAGCCTCCCATCATCGGACGGTTTTTGAAGTCAATAAATCCATTCTCATTAAGGAGTTTTTCAACTTCTTCAGGACTGTAATAATTTCTGGCAGATACAGCCAGGTAGCGATAGGCTTTTCCATGACCCGATAGTAATCCGCCCAGCCATTGCACCCAAATCTTCAGGTAGATCCTGAATCCATACTTTAAAAATAGATTTTTGGGTTGGCTTGATTCAGCAATGATAAATATTCCTCCTGGTTTGAGCGTTCGCCGGATCTCTGATAAATATTGAGTGGCAAATTTATTTTTGTAGGTTAGGTTTCTGAATGCAAAGCCGATGGTTGTAACATTAAATTTATTGTCTTCAAACGGAAGATCGGCCGTGTCTGCTAGCACAAAATCAACTTTTCTTCCTTTCAGTTTTTCTGCTTTTTCAGCTGCCACATCCAGCATGGGCTGACTGAAATCACTTGCAGTAATATGGATATTTTCCTCCGCCATTTTAGCAATTCTGAGGGCAAGGTCTGCAGTTCCTGTGCATATGTCAAGTACCTCATGTGGGTTCTCATCCAAACACAATTGTGTGGCCTTTTTTCGCCATTTTTCGTCCTGCCCAAGCGTAAGTATCCTGTTCATGATGTCGTACCTGCCCGGTACCTCATTGAACATTCTAAATAAGGGCCGTCGGGCCGCTGCTTCTTTATCCATTTAATAATTCATTATTTTTGTTGCTGATCTCAATGTTCATGTTCAGCTTTCTCTTATCTTCTTTATATACCCTTCAACACCAATATCGATAGTATTTACAGATTCTGTGACCTTCATATCCACGAAAGCTACCATTCCATTTGTTGCAAAGGTATTGTTTATGATGAATATAAATGAGGATAGTATGTAAATTTAAAATTCAAGAATACTGGTTACCGGTTACCGGTTACTGGTTACTGGTTTCTGGTTGCTGGATTGATTTCAAATCCATAATCCATAATCCATAATCCATAATCCATAATCCATAATCCATAATTCATAATCAATTCGGCACTCAATACCCCATCTTTTTTTATCTTCGTCTTTATGATATTCACCCACGTTTGCATAATCGGTTCCGGGCCTGCCGGGGCGATGGCGGCCTTGAGGCTGGCAAAGGATAATATCCCTTTTGTGATCGTAGATAAGGATGCCTTCCCGAGGGAAAAAATATGCGGTGATGCATTGAGCGGAAAGGTTCCTCATATTATAAGGCGTTTGTCTCCTGATCTCCTTGAGCGTTTTGAAAGCACGTGCAAACCAATGCATTCTTTTGGTATTCAGTTTATCGCCCCCGGGGATCATGTATTTGATGTACCCTTTATTGAGAATTACGACCCGGAGAAACATCCGGTTCCCGGCTACACAGTGAGAAGGGAATTGCTGGATTCATTCATGGTGGATGAAGTGAAGAAAGTGGCTGGAGACAGATTAATGACCCAATGTAAAGTGAAGTCCGTGAAACGAAACAATGATGGCTTCCTGCTGGAGACCGCTTCAGGTGACATTCAGTCAAAAATGCTTATTGATGCCTCCGGAGCGACTTCTTCTTTTGAATATCCATACGAAAAACCAGCGGCATCTGTAAAAAAGACAGCTCTTGCTGTAAGGACCTATTACAAGGGCGTTAAAGGGCTTCATGCTAAGAATTTTATTGAGCTTTATTTTCTGGAAGATGTCCTGCCGGGATATTTCTGGATATTTCCCCTGCCGGATGGATTGGTGAATGTGGGTGTCGGGATCAGGAAAGATGTTGTTTTAAAGAAAAAAGTGAACCTCACAGCGGTGATGAATGAGATCATTCAAAAGCATGCATTGGTGGCACCAAAATTCAAAGAAGCTGTAGCCCTTGGAAAGCCAGCCGCGTATAAACTGCCTTTAGGGAACCCTGATTTCAGGATTTCCGGGGAGGGATATATGTTGACAGGCGATGCCGCTCATCTTGTGGATCCCCTGACGGGAGAAGGTGTTGGCAATGCTTTATACAGTGGCTTCATAGCTGCTGAACAGGCCATCGAATGCCTGCGCCTCGACCGATTGGATGATCCCTTTATGAAAGCCTACGATAATCGGATAAAAAGGGTTCTGGGTAAAGAGATGTCAATCAGTGGCAATTTTCAAAAATTGCTTAAATACAAACGCATGGTAAAATGGATTGCGAAAAAGGCCGATGGAAACAAACATATTCCCGGCCTGATGTCGTCCATGTTTACAAATCTTGACCATCGGAAAAAGCTTATGAATCCCTTCTTTATATTGAGGGTATTGATGAATAAGTAATAGGATACTGGATACTGGATATCCCGAAAAACCAGAAATGCTTGATTTTATTGTTTTTCGTGGATCCTCGATCCCGGGAACCGGGAATCGGGACTGGATACTGGATAGATTTTATATACAAAAAGGCTGACACCTATGGCTTAAAGC